>CAMWPF010000016.1 GCA_947176045.1 uncultured Treponema sp.
AACGCGGAGTTTGACGCGCGGGGTCAGCATGAGAGACGCGTTTCCGCCGGTTCCCTGAACGCAATGGGCTTGATTGATGAAATCTTCCACTATGTCTGCATGCTGTACCGCAGGGACAAGCGCGCGGATGCGTTCGCGGCGGTTCTTGAGGCGCTGGATGCGGAATTTGGGAAGGATGCCGTGGACGGGCTGCTTTTGGAATTCGCGGAGGAATTTCCGCCGGTGGAAGTCTATCAGGGCGGCTGCACGGCTGCGGAATACCTTGCGAGGTCTGCGGCGGATTCCGGCACGGGACGGACGCGCACGAACCGCGAGCAGACGCTGGAGGAATGGATCCTGCTGCGCCTTGCCAATGCGAATCCGGCGTTCAAGCCGTTTTCCATCCTGTTCGACGACGCGGCGCTTTCGGAAAACGGACTGTACGGCCGGGCATGGGCGGCGGTCCAGAAGGCGTTCCAGAAGCTGCCGGTTTTCGGGCCGTTCAACCATGACTTGATTACCATGCTCCGCGAGCCGGTCGTCTTCAGTCCGAACAGCCTGAAAGGGCAGCTGGACTACATCCGCCAGTATTGGGCGGCGCTGCTCGGCGACTGGCTCAAGCGCCTGCTTGCCGGAATGGACGCGCTTTCGGAAGAAGAGAAGATGCTGTGGCATCCGACGAACGGCGGCGACGTCTCGATGGAGCCGTATAACTACGACGGTCTGATGAAGGAATACGAGCGGTTCAGCCCCGACCGGGAATGGATGCCGTGCGTCGTCCTTATGGCGAAGACGGTGCTCGTCTGGCTCGACCAGCTGACGAAGAAATACCAGCGGCCGATCGGGCGGCTCGACCAGATTCCCGACGAGGAGCTTGACCTGCTCCGCGACGAAGGATTCACCGGGCTGTGGCTGATCGGACTGTGGGAGCGCAGCTACGCCTCCAAGCGCGTCAAGCAGATTTGCGGAAATCCTGAGGCCGCCGCGAGCGCCTACAGCCTGTACGACTACAACATCGCCGCGAACATCGGCGGCTGGGACGCGCTTTCCAACCTGCGCTCCCGCCTGTGGCAGCGCGGAATCCGGCTTGCCTCCGACATGGTTCCGAACCACACCGGCATGGACTCCGACTGGGTGATAAACAAGCCGGACTTGTTCGTGCAGCGACGCGACGCGCCGTCCCTGACGTATACGTTCAACGGCGAGAACCTGTCGCAGGATCCGCGCATCGGCGTCTATCTGGAAGACCATTACTATTCCAAGTCGGACTGCTCGGTCGTCTTCAAGCGGGTCGACAACCAGACCGGCGACGTGCGCTACATCTACCACGGAAACGACGGAACGGGAATGCCGTGGAACGACACGGCGCAGATCGACTTCCTGAATCCCGCCGCCCGCGAGGAAGTCATGCAGGAAATCCTGCACGTCGCGCGGAATTTTCCGATCATCCGCTTCGATGCGGCGATGGTCCTTGCGAAGAAGCACATCCGCCGCCTGTGGTACCCGGAGCCGGGACACGGAGGCGACATCTACACGCGCAGCGAGACGGGGCTTTCCAATCAGGAATTCAACGAGCGCATTCCGAACGAATTCTGGCGAGAAGTCGTCGACCGCGTTGCAAAGGAAGTGCCGGACACGCTGCTCCTCGCGGAGGCGTTCTGGATGATGGAGGGCTACTTCGTGCGCACGCTCGGAATGCACCGCGTCTACAACAGCGCGTTCATGAATATGCTCAAAAAAGAGGAGAACCAGAAGTACCGCGACACGGTGAAGAACACCATCAAGTTCGATCCGCAGATCCTCAAGCGCTACGTCAACTTCATGAACAATCCCGACGAGGAGACTGCCGTCGCGCAGTTCGGAAAGGACGACAAGTATTTCGGCGTCTGCACGCTTATGATTACGATGCCGGGGCTTCCGATGTTCGGACATGGGCAGATTGAAGGGTTCACGGAAAAGTACGGAATGGAATTCACGAAGGCGTACCGGAACGAGACGCCCGACCAGAATCTCATCAATCGGCACTGGCACGACATCTTCCCGCTCATGAAGAAGCGCTACGTGTTCGCGAACGTTGACAACTTCCTGTTCTACGACGTCTGGGACAACGGCGGCGTGAACGAGAACATCTACGCATATTCCAACAGGTGCGGAAACGAGCACGCCGTCGTGTTCTACAACAACAAGTACGAGCGCGCGCAGGGCTGGATCAAGCAGTCGTGCGAGTATGCCGTGAAGACGGGCAGCGGCGACGATGAGAAAGTCGAGATGCGCTCCCGCAGCCTTTCCGAAGGACTGGGGCTGACGGCTGAGGACGACAAATTCTGCCTCTTCCGCGAGCATCGGACGGGGCTGTGGTTCGTGCGGCGCAGCCGTGAAATCTGCGAGCGCGGAATGTTCATTTCGCTGAACGGATTTGAATACCAAGTCCTCATGGACATCCATCAGGTTGCCGACATGCCCGACCATCGCTACCAGATTCTCTGCGACACCTTGCAGGGGCGCGGCTGCTACGATTTGGAGGTGGAGTGGCAGGAAATCTGCTACCGCGACCTGTACCATGCGTTCGCTCCGTTCGCGACGGCGGTGATTCCCGCCGTCCACGGGCTTTTGAAGCCTGCGGACGGCGCGGCGGTTTCCGCAGCGAAGGCAAAGAAGGCGCTGAAGGAACTGTTTGCGTCCTGCAAGGAGGCCGCGCTCGGATTCTATGAGACGGCGAACCGCTTTGCGGGAACGGAGCGCGCGTTCCCGTCCGCTGAGAAGCAGTTCGAGACGTTCGGAACGCTGCTTGAAACGGTTGTCGTTCTGGCGGCTGAATGCAAGGCGAAGGTTTCCGCCGAACTGCCGGAGGCGCTGAAGAAGGCGAAGTCTGCGGCGGCGTTCCTTGAGACGGCGTTCGCGAACGACGGCGCGCTTGCGGAGGCGCTGGCGTGCTATGCGATGGTCAAAGAATATGCGGACGCGCAGCTGGCTGAGCGCTGGGCGGTCGTCCGCAAGCTGGACGAATACTTCCAGAGCGCAGGCGCGTCGTGCTGCGACATCCGCCCGGCGCTGTCGCGGCTGTTCGCGTTTGCCGGCGTTGCTCCTGCGGACGCCATGGCGAAGGACGGAAAGAAGGCGGCGTATGCCGTTGTCAGCAGGATGACGCAGGGATGCCTTGCGTCGGCGCTGTCCGGCGCGAACCGGTTCAACAACATCGTCTGGTTCAACAAGGAGGCGTCCGACGTCAGCTTGGTCTACGCGTTCGCGCTTGCGCTCGCTCCAGCGTCCGAGGCGCAGGCCGCCGCGGCGCTCAAAGTCTATGCCGACGTTCTTGATGCGAAGGTGAAGGCGGAGTACCGCTGCGAGGAATTCCTCCGTCCGTTCGCGCCGAAGGAATCCGAAGCGAAGGCGGATCCTGCGAAGCCGAAGTCCAAGGCAGAAAAACCGGCGAAGGCGGGAACGTCCGCGCCGGCGGAAAAGAAGCCCGCCGCTAAAAAAGGCGGAAAGAAGAAATAGGCGCGGCGTCGGCTTGAAGAACGGTGCGGGCGGAAGATCTGCTTCCGCCCGCATTTTTTATGCCTGCCGGACTGCGCGGTGTCCGTTCAAAGCGATTCGATGATTGCACGCAGCTCCTCCGCCGTCTGGATGCAGGGGCGGGAGAGCTTCATCGGCGCGAGCGCGTCGCGGATGGATTCCGGCATTGCGGGCAGCTCGCCGACGGTGTGCCGGACGAATTCCGCGGACAGCGCGGGATGGTCGCGCATGATGAGGACGGTCGCCGCTTCGTCTTCCTCGGGCCTGCGGATTTTTCCGGCGGCGTACGCCTGCGCGGTCGGACGGTCGGCGAACAGCTTGTACTTGCAGAACAACTCCTTGGCGGCGTCGGCGGTCATCCTGCCGTCGATGTCTGTCGGATAGATGAAATGGCGCATCATGGCGCGGTTCGCCGTAAAGACGTCCTCGAGGCGCTCCAAATTCGACGGTTCGGAAGGATCGGCGGGAAGCCGTTCCTTCAAGGGAACGACGGAGTCGAGGAGGACGGGATTTCCGAGCGCGTCTACGGAAAGCTCGTTCGTGGCGGGAAGGATGAATCCGGAAAGCGGCAGGGCGAACTGCCAGCTGTACAGTCCGGCGGTTACGTCGCTGTAGTTTCCCGGCGCGAGCGCGTAGAAGATGTCGCCTTGGATTTTGTGCTTGATGCGCGAGAATGCGAACGTATAGAAGAACGCCTGCGGCAGCAGCCGCCCGATGTTCGCGGTATTCGCGACGGTGATGTTCCGTTCCTCGACGAATTTCCGGTCGGCGAAGATCTTACGGACGAGGTCGTGGCAGTCCGCCTCCGTGCCGTCGATTTCGACAGGGAAGAGGTTCCCGCCGTTCCAGAAGAAGTCGCCTTCCTCCATGCCGCACACGGAGCCCTTCGGATAGACGATGGCGGCCCGGATGCGCTTCTTTCCGCGGAGGGCTCTTGCGAGCATCGCCCCCAGTTCGCCTGTCGAAACGCCGAGGAAGACGGATGTCTCTCCGCGGTACTGAAGGATGGTTTCGAGGCAGGCGGCGAGGTACGAGATTCCGAAGTCGCGGTGCTTGCCGGTCGGCCCTGTTGAAAGGTTCATCAGGAAGAGGCTTTCGTCCAGCTGCCGGATTTCAGGCGCGAACGGAAAGGCGCGCGTCGCGATGGTCTCGCAGATGATGGGGGAGAATTCGTCGTTGATGAACGCGGACGTCAGCGAGCCGGCGATGGACGTGAACGTCGTGTCCTCGTCCGTGTAGAGGATCCATCGGCGGAGGTCTTCCATTTCGTGCGGTACATACAGGCCGCCGTCCGCAGGCATGCAGTTCAAGACTGCCTGGGAGAAGCCGAGCGTCCGGGACTTGTTGCGGGTGCTGATAAATTTCATGGATGCAGTATAGCATAACTGCCCCGACCGTATCAAACGCCGCGGCCTGCCGGGCGCGGGAGGCGCGCCGGACGGCTACAGGAGCGGCCCGAACATTCTGAACAGCCAGCCGAGGATGCGCTGGATGAGCGGGAACGACTTGTAGACTTCCATGGTGATTTCGACGGACTGGGCGCGCGTTTCTTGAAAATCCGCCTCAAGCTTTTGGATTGTCGGCGAGTCGTAGAGGTAGGCGCCGCATTCAAAATGGTGGTAGAGGCTCCGGTAGTCGAGGTTCACCGAGCCGACGGTTCCGCGCTTGTTGTCGGAGACGAACACTTTCGCGTGGATGAAGCCGGGTTCGTATCCGTAGACGTGGATGCCGTTTTCGATCAGGGTTTTGATGTACCGCCTGCCGACGCAGAACGTGATGTAGTGGTCGTAGTGCATGGGGACGATGACGCTTACGTCGACGCCGCGCGCCGCCGCGAACAGCATCGCATCCAGCAGGGTGTTGTCCACGATGATGTAGGGCGTCAGGATGTGCACGTATTCATGCGATTTCGAGATGATGTAGTTGTAGACGTTCTCCGCGATGTCGCAGTTGTTGAACGCGTCGTCGCCATAGGGAATCACGGCGCCCTGCGCCGCCTCCACGGGGTACGGCACTTCGACGTAGCGCCGGTAGTCCTCGAAGCCGGTGTACTCCTTGCGGTTCGCAAGGTACCAGTTCTGGAGGAACATCGTGGTGAACGTCCGCACGGCGGGGCCGCGGATTTTGATGGCGGTGTCCTTCCAGTATTGGAAGCGCGGATGGGAGAAATTCATGTATTCGTCGGAGAGGTTGACGCCGCCGGTGTAGGCGACCTGCCCGTCAATCGAGAGGATCTTGCGGTGGTCGCGGTTGTTCAGTCCGGTGTCGAATATGGGCACGAACGGCATGAAGATCTTCGCCTTTATGCCCAGCGAGCGCAGGTACAGCTCGTTCTGGCGCGAGGACAGCTGGACGGAGCCGAGGCTGTCGTAGAGGACGCGGACCTCCACGCCCTCCCTTACCTTCTGCCTCAAAATCACGAGGATGTCCGCCCAGACCTTGCTCGGCTCGATGATGAAGAATTCGATGAAGATGAACTGCCTTGCCTTTTTCAGCTCGGCGAGCATGTCCGGGAAGACGGCCTCCCCGGACGGAAAGTAGTCCGCCGCCGTGTTCGTGTACGCCGGATAGGCGCCGCAGCCGTACAAGTAGGTCGCGATGTCCCGCACCTTGGGGTATGCCCGGAACGCCGCCTCGCTTTCGGGAAGGTCGGAAAGCAGCGGCGCTGATTCCTCCTTGACTTTTGCGAGGCCTTTTTTGAGGCGGATTCCGCCCCAGTTCATCCGGTAGAGGAAGTAGAGGGAGATGCCGAAGATCGGCAGGACGACGACGGGCAGGATCCATGTGATTTTGAATTCGTTCTTCCCCGAACAGTTCATCAGGTAGGCGATGAACAGCAGGCTGAGGAAGATGCTTCCGCCGAAGACGTACTCCATGTACGATTCAAATTTCAAGAACATCAGGAACAGGAAGCAGAGCTGGACGCACAGGAGCAGGATTGTCATCAGCAGCCGCGTGTAGAGGATGTTCTTTGCGGTGAGCAGCTTTTTCTGAATGCGCGTCCGGACAGCGCTTCGGGCAGGGGTATCGTGTTTCATCTCTGAATGCCGTCTTCTTTATGTGGTTTCAAGCTGATTATAGCATAAACGGCTGTTTTTTGAAATCTATCGGAAAATGCTGAATGCTTTCCGCAAACTGCCGATAATAACAGGGAATGCCGGAACGGGAACGGCGCCGCTGCCTGGCGCCCGCGTATGTGCCGGCTCGGCAAAGCAGAAAGCGAGGATTGTATGAAAACCATTGGCATCAGATTGGCGGACGGCTCTTTTTATTCCATCATGGCGGACGGAACGCCCGGCGACAAGACGCTCGGCCTTACGACCGTAAAAGACAACCAGACGCGCGTCATTGTCGATATGTACCGTTCCGAGACAGGAACGATGGAAGATGCCGAATACATCGACTCCCTGCAAATTGAGAATTTGGTCGCGCATCCGCGCGGCGTCGTCGATATTTCACTCCGCCTCAGTTTGGACGGGGACAACCGGCTTTCTGCGGACATGGTTGACAAGGAGACGGGCGGCACGAGCAACGCCCGCATTTCCCTTGTTTCCCGGACGATTGAGGAACGGATGGAGCCGGCGGAATACGAGGTCATCCGCGCGCCTGTTGGCGCCGCAGCCGCCGCTGTTGCAGGCGGCGGACTGCTTGCCGCCGTCGAGCGCATGAACAGGAAGGAGGCCGCCGCGGCAGCTGCCGGCGTCGCGTCCGCTGATGATGCGGCGCCGGACGTGACGGTTGTCGCCGGCAGCGCGGAAGCTCCTGCGGAGGACAATCCGTTCGCCTTGGATGATGTGCTGGAAAACCCGTTTTCAGAAGATCCGGACGGCGGCGGGCAGGAGCCTGCTTCCGAGGACGGGATTCCGTCTGATTTTGCGCCGCCGGATTTTGACGGAGCCGCGGCGCCGGCGCATGGCTCGCCGTCTGGTTCGGATGCCGCTTCCGGCGGTACAGTTGAGGCCGCCGCGCCGGTTGACGGTGAGGACGGCCCTGCCGACGATGCGGTGGAGGAGGCTGAAATCCTTTCGGACTTCGAGCTGCCCGACTTTGACAGCGATTCCGGCGCCGCCGCCGGTTCGGACGATGCGCCGCTGTCCGGCGCGGAGGAGCTGGATTTGACGCCGCCGGGAGCGGAGGACGAGCTTGACGGAGGATCCGGCTCCTCCGGACATGACGGCCGTTCCGGCGCGGATATGACGGAAGCCGCCGTTCTGGACGACGGATCGTTTTTGGAGGCGTTGGAAGCTGACGACGCCGAGCCGCTTTCAGACTTCGAGCTGCCGGATTTCGACGGCGGGGCGGATCCTGCCGCCGGGCAGTCGGAAAAGACGGTGGAATTTCAGACAGAGGCGGATGAAGGCAGCTCCACCGGAAATTCGGACGCCTTCAGCGATTTGGAAATTCCCGACTTCCCCGAGTTTGACGAAGGGGAGGCAGAGGCTGCGCGCGGCGGGACAGACCGCGCGGCGGACCGGTATGAGCGGGACGACGCGCCGTCCGGCGGAATCAGCTTTTCGGGGCTGTACGACAAGGAGACGGCGGCGGGAAATTCCGCGGCGGACGACGGCGACGACGTGAAGAAGAGGACGAAGGTTCCGGTCGTCATCTGCGTGATCTGCGCAATCATCTGCATCCTTGCGACGCTGCTGGTTCTGTTCATCCTGCCGTCGAAGTACAACTTGCTGCGGAGGGGAGGGCCGGCGGATCAAAGCTGCGTGCGCTCGCTTCCAGACGAACTGCCGCCGGAACCGGTGCCTGCGGACGAGCCTGCGCCGCCGCTGCCGGAGCCTGAGCCGGAAGTCGTCGAAGCGCAGGAGGACGTGGTCATCGTCGTCGCGGAGCCGGAAAAAGTCGTTCCCGAGCCGCCTGCGGAACCAGAAGTCAAGCCGCAGGGCATCGTCTACAAAATCAAGTGGGGCGACACGCTGTGGGACATCGCGGACGCCTACTACAAGAATCCGTGGCGCTACCACATGATTGCGCGCCACAACAACATCCGGGATCCCGACTACATCATTTCCGGGACGACCATCGAGCTTCCGGCGGAGTGACGCCTCCGTCCTCCCGAAGCGCGGAAAAAAAGCGCGCGGGAAGGATGCTTTTCCGGCGCATTTTCGGTATATTTGCAGCATGATGATTCGCAAACTGTTCCTGCTCGTTTTCGCCGTCGAAAGCGTCCTGCTGTTCTGCGCGTGCGGCCGCGATTTGTCGCCGCAAGCCGTCTTTCAAGAAGATTCAGATTATTTCCTCGGCCTGCTGTCCCTCCGCGACGGAAACGTCGGCAAGGCGGAGCGCCTGTTCAGGCGGTGTTCTGAGCGCGGTTCTGCGCTGTGCGCGCGCCGGAGCCTTGAAATGCTTGCAAGGCTTGGAAACGTGCAGAAGCGGCAGGAGGCCTGCGAGCGCCTCGTCGCGCGCTACGGCGACGATCAGGCCGTCCTTGCCGCCGCGAAGGAATTTGCCGCTGACGGCGAATACGCGCGGCTCCTGCGCGCCACCGACGGCGTGGATCCCGCGTCGTCCGACAACGAGCTTGTCGCCCTCCGGCTTGACGCCCTGCGCCGGAGGAACGACTCCCGGTACCGCCGCGAGCTGTACGCATGGTTTTTGGAGCGTCCGCTGGACGTCCGGCACTACCAGTTCTTCCGCGGCTGCGAGGCTGATTTCGAGGTGCCGGAGGAGCTTCCTGCGGAGGCGGAGGAGGGGCGCTCGGCCGCCCTGCAAAATGCCGCCGTCCGGCTGCGCGTCGAAGTCTTCCGCCGGAACTACGGCGCGGCGTTCCAGCTGTTCCAGGCATTCTGTCAGGCGCTGCCGCTTGCGCCGTACATCGTATCAGACATGGGGAAGGCGTGCTTGTACGGAAGCCATGACAATCTTCAGAATGCGCGGCGCTTCGATTCGTTTGCGGCGCGCCCCGACGGCTCCGGCGCGGCGTTCTATTCATGGTTCTATGCGGGGCGGCTGTACGAGGCTGCCGGCAGCCATGACGCGTCCGCCTTGGACCGGTACCGTTCCGCCATGGACGCCGCGCCGGCGGATGAAAACTACGACAACGCGCTGTGGTACTTCCTGAACGCGGTCATGAAACGTTCGTTGGACGACGCGGTTTCCGCAATCAAGGAAACCTGCCCGACGTGGCGCTCTCCGGAATATTTCGACGATCTGCTTGAAACGCTCGCGCCGCTGCTGCTGTCCGCCCACCGTTGGAACGACTTTTCCGAACTGTACCGGGCGCTCGACGGCCATGCGAGCGACGCGATGACGGCGAAGTACGCCTATCTCTACGGACGGCTTGTCCAGGAAGGCTTTGCGGTTCCTGCCGGGGGAGCCGGCTCCGGCGACGCGGAGGCGGCGTTCGCGCGCGCGCTTACGAGCGGCGGCGACCCGTACTACTGCGTCATGGCGATCCACCGGCTGGGGCTTGGCGGAGAATTTGCTGAGGAAGCGCTCTGCAACATAGCGCCTCCCGCGGAGCAGGAGGCGGACGCCGGCGCGGAGCGGCTTCTGCTGGGATACGCGGCGTTCGGACTTCCCGACCGGATCTATCCGGAGTGGCTTTCGCTGTCCGGACGCGGAATCCGGATCCGGCTGGACGCCGCGCTGAAGCTCGCCTCGTTCCTCAACGAGTGCGGCGGGAACAGGAACGAATACTATCCGCAGGGCCTTCGGATTGCCGTCCGCGCGGTTTCGCTGGCCGAGCGTCCGATTGTGCCGGACGACCTGCGGCTCGTCTATCCGCGGAACTACGGCAGGATTGTGGAGGAGAACTGCGGGCGCTTCGCCGTGCCGGAGGAAATTCTCTACGCGCTCATCCGCAGCGAAAGCTTCTTCGACTCACAGATTGAAAGTTCGGCGGGCGCGGTCGGGCTGACGCAGCTCATGGCGCCGACAGCCGGGGACATCGCCCGGAAGTTGAAGTATGACGATTACGATTTGAAGGACGCCGCCCTGAACGTGGAATTCGGAACGTACTATCTGGCGGAACTGTCGCGCCGGCTCGACGGCGCATGGCTTCCGGCGTTCTTCGCCTACAATGCGGGAATCAGCCGCGTCCGCCGCTGGATGGAAAGCGCGCGCATTGGATTCGACCGTTCCGCGCCGCTTCCCATCGACTTGTTCCTGGAGACCGTTCCGTATCAGGAGACGCGCGGCTACGGACAGAAGCTCATCGGCGCGTCGGCGCTGTACGGCTGGCTCTATTACGGAAAGTCCGTTTCCGACGTCGTTTCCGAACTGCTCGCGCAGCCGGGCGTCTGAGGCGGCGCTCCATCTTTCCGCGCGCGCCGTCCGCTACAGTTCCAGCGTTCCGACGACGGTCGCATCGCTGTCGGAAGGTTTCTCCGCCCGGCGGAATCCGCCCCGCCTTGACGGTTCCGCCTGCTCCGTCTTCCTGCCGGAACGCTCCGCCGCGGCAGGAGCGGCGGCCTTCTTTTCGGCGGCGCGCCTCCGGGGAGTCGCGAGGAACGCGAAGAGGCTTCCGCACAGCCCTCCGGCGATGTGCGCGAACGTCGCGATGTTCTGGCTTATCGGCCGCCCGACAAGCTCGCGTCCGACATACAGCGCGAGGATCAGCAGGAATGACAGCGGAATTTCGTTCTTTGTGATCGACGTGAACGATGCGAGGAGGATCATCATGAAGGCGATGTCGCTCGAGCCGACCAGCTGCGTCGGACTGAAGCACGCGTTGAGGACGCCGGTTACGAGGGACGTTACGGTCATCATGAGGACGACGATCGGCGAGCCGTAGCGCTCTTCAATGACCGGCCCGAGCAGCAGGATGAACGCGAGGTTGGAGACGAGGTGGTTCCAGTCGGCGTGCCCGAAGACGTGGAGGAGGAGCCGCGCGTAGTCCAACGGCTCGCGGAAGTTGAAGGCGACCGGACAGCGCGGGCCGCCGGGCGCCGTGAACAGCGCCGGAATCAGATTCCGGCCGAACGCCGTGTTTAGGAGCAGGACGAGCGCGGAAAGCAGCGCGAACGTCAGCGTGGCCGGCGCGTTGTACGTGATGCGGATGTTGGGTATGAGCCCCTTCTTTTTTGCCATATTTTGTTTATCGGAACGGCGCCGCGCCGTCAAAACGGGAATCTGCGCTTTTGGCGGCGGAAATCCGCGGTTTTTGCGTTGGAATGTCCGGGAATGTGTGGTATAGTGAATTCATGCTGGAAGGAACAAAGGATTCTGACAAGCCTGCGGACGGCAGGACGGTGCGGGGCGCCGACTTCCCCGAACTGCCGCCGAACTGCCGCGTCATTTTTTACAACGACAGCTTTACGCCGAAAGAATTTGTGGTTGCGGTGCTGGCCTCGATTTTTGAGAAGGAGCCTGACGAGGCGGCCCGCCTGACGGATTTCATTCACGAGAACGGCGCGGCTGTCGTCGGAATGTATACATACGACATTGCGGTGAGCCTTGCCAACTTTACGACGGTCAGGGCGCGTAAGGAAGGCTTCCCGCTTCATCTTGAGGTTGCAAAGGCATGAAGATCAGCCCCCTTTTATCCCGGATCATTTCCGACGGCTTCGCGCTTGCAAAGTCGTCGCGGCACCGTTTCCTTACGCCGGAGCACCTGCTGTGCGCCGCGCTTCAGGCGGACGCCGTCCGGACGGTGCTTCAGGACAGCGGCGCGGACATCGGCGCCATAAAGACGGACGCGGCGGCGTATCTGGAGCGGCAGGTTCCGCACCGGCGCGAGTCCGGGGAGCCGGAGCAGTCCGACGGAAGCAGGGACATCGCCGAGTCGGCGGGATTCCAGTCGGTTATGAACCGCGCCGCCTGCAGCTGCATCGACGACGGGCGGAACATCGTGGACATCGCGGATCTGCTCATCAGCCTTTTTGATGAAAGGCGGAATTTCTGCTCGTTCTATATGCGCATCCATGGCGTCCGGCGCTCCGTTCTGGAAAGCGCCGCCGCAAAGCTCCGGACGGGGCAGCAGGAGGCGGCTGGTTCTAGCGCGGAATTCGGAGGCTCCGAAGCCGGCTCTGGAACGGGCGCTCCGCGTCAGCAGTTCCGTCCGGCGCTGGAGCGCTTCGCGGTCAATTTGACTGAACAGGCGAAGGGCGGCGCGTTCGACGAGCTGATCGGCAGGGAGGAGGAGCTTGCGCGCACAATCCAAGTGCTGTGCCGCCGCACGAAGAACAATCCGCTGCACGTCGGCGACGCCGGCGTCGGAAAGACCGCCGTGACGCAGGGGCTTGCCCGCCGGATCGCAGCCGGCGATGTTCCCGACGATTTGAAGGGCGCGGAGGTTTTCAGCCTGGACGTGGGGCTGCTGCTTGCCGGAGCGAAATTCCGCGGGGACTTTGAGGAGCGGCTTCATTCCGTCGTGGAGGAACTTGCGGCGAAACGGAAGGCGGTTCTGTTCATCGATGAGATCCACATGATTATGGGCGCCGGAACCAACGGCAATACGGCGGTGGACGCGGCGAACCTGCTCAAGCCCGCGCTCGCGGACGGAAAGATCCGCTGCATCGGTTCGACGACGTTCGAGGAGTATGCGCGGCATTTTGAGAAGGACCGCGCGCTTGTCCGCCGCTTCCAGAAGATTGACATCAACGAGCCGGACAGGGACGAGGCGGTTAGGATTGTCCGCGGGCTGCTTCCGCGGTACGAGCGCCATCACGGCGTGCGCTACGGGCGCGGCGCGGCGGAGCGCGCAGTCGATCTGTCGGTGCAGTATCTTGCCGACCGGCGGCTGCCGGACAAGGCGCTCGACGTCATCGACGAGGCGGGCGCGTTCGTCAAAATCCGCTTCCACGGCGCGCGGCGCAGTCCGCCGGAACGCGCGCAGGATGCGCGGGAGGCTCCGTCCGGCGTCCCTGTGGTGTCCCTGTCGGCCGTCCGCCGTGTGGTTTCCAAAATGGCGGGCGTTCCGGTGGAAGCCGTCTCCGGCGGCGAGCGGGAGCGGCTCCGCCGCTTTCAGGAACGGCTTTCGGGACAGATTTTCGGACAGGACGAGGCGGTCGCCGCCGTTTCCGCCGCCGTGAAGAAGGCGCGCGCAGGATTGAAGAGTCCGGAAAAGCCGGAGGCGAGCTTCTTGTTCGTGGGGCCGACCGGCGTCGGAAAGACGGAGCTTGCGCGCGCGCTTGCCGACGCGCTCGGCGAGCCGCTGCTCCGCTTCGACATGAGCGAATATCAGGAGCGGCATTCTGCAAGCCGGCTTGTCGGCTCGCCGCCGGGATATGTCGGCTATGACGAGGGCGGCGTCCTGACGGACGGCGTGCGGAAGAATCCCCATTCGGTCGTCCTGTTCGATGAAATCGAAAAGGCGCATTCCGACATCTATTCGCTCTTTTTGCAGGTGATGGACTATGGATTCCTCACAGACAGCCGCGGGCGCAAGGCGGACTTTCGGAACTGCATCGTCATCATGACGAGCAACGCCGGAGCGCGGGAGCTGGAGAAGGGCAGGGCGGGCTTCGGGCGCGCCGGGGA
>CAMWPF010000017.1 GCA_947176045.1 uncultured Treponema sp.
GAGCTCCCGCCGCCTGCATAGCCCGCATCCTTCCGCGTCGGCAGCTCGATGGATTCAAAGAAGCCTGCCGCGCCCGTTCCGCCTGTTCCGTGCGGGCCGGCGGCGATGTACAGCTCCTTGCCGTCTTTTGCGAGGCTCCGCCCGTAGTCTTCGAGGGCCTTCCAGACGATGCGGTTGCAGTCGGGCGCCTGCGGAATCATGTTCGTCATAAGGAAGGTTTCGTCGTTGGCATCCGCGTCCGCCGTGCGGTCTGCGGACGGGCAGAGGTGCCCGCGGTCGAAGCCGTATTTTGCGTACTGGTAGTCGGACTTGGAGACGGCGCGCCATTCCGCCGGAAGCGTCCTGTCCGGGCGGAAGGAGTCGCCGCGCTCCGCGCCTCCCAAGTCCGCGGCGCACAGGTGCCACATCACCCAGTTCGGGATGAGCGTTCCGGCGTTGTAGGAAAGGGCGTACTGCGCCTTTTCCATGAGGTAGTTGGCGGAGGAGTCCGGGTCGGCACGCGCGCCGGACGGATTTCCCCAGTAGAGCGCGGAATTTTCCGGGGCGGAGGGGCGCGGGGTGTCCGCCGTCCGCGCAGCCGTTCCGCTTCCGGCGGGAGGCTGCGGTTCTGCCGGAGCTGCATTTCGGAACAGGCAGAGGAGGACGAGCGCCGCCGCCAGCATGATGAGGATCAGCGGCATGGCGGAGCCGCGCCGCCGCGCATTCCTGTGCCGCCGCCTTCCTTGCGCCGGGCGCGTCATGACAGTCCTGCGTCTTCTGCGGCGCCCATCATGATGTTCATGCACTGGACGGCGGCGCCGCTCGCGCCCTTTCCGAGGTTGTCGAACCGGGAGGTCAGGACGATGCGCTCGTCGTTGCCGCAGACGAAGATCTGCATCCGGTTTGTGCCGGCAAGCGCGTCCGCGCCGATGAACGCCGCCGCGTCTTCCGGGGCGCCTTCGCCTGCGAACGGCGCGACTTCCACGAAGCGGCAGCCGCTGTAGTGCGCGGCCATCACGTCGTGGACGCCGCGCGCCGTCATCGGCTTTTCCAGAAGCCGCGCGTGCAGCCCGACGGTAACAGTCATTCCTTGGAAGTAGTCGCAGATGTACGGATTGAATATCGGCTCAAAGGAAAGGCCGGGAATCTTCTTCATTTCGGGGAGGTGCTTGTGGCGCTGCGCCAGCGCGTACAGCCGCGGCGTTGCAAGCCCTTCCTCCCGCCCTCCGCCTTCATACTGGGCGATCGCCTTCCTTCCGGCGCCCGAATAGCCGGAGACGGCGTGGACGACGACCGGGTAGTCGGGAGGCATGATGTTCGCGGAGACGAGCGGATAGGCGAGCGCGACGAATCCGCTGGCATAGCAGCCCGGAACGGCGACGCGGCGGGACGTCTGGATGGCGCTGCGGAATGCTGCGGAAAGCTCCGGGAACCCGTATGCCCAGCCCGGCGCGGTGCGGTGCGCGGTGGAGGCGTCGATGATCTTTGTCCGGGGATTGTCGCACAGCGCCGCGGACTCGACTGCGGCGGCGTCGGGCAGGCAGAGGAACGCGAAGTCGGCGGCGTTGATGAGCTTCTTCCGCTCCGCTGCGTCCTTCCGCTTTTCTTCCGCAATCTGGATGATTTCAATGTCGTCGCGGCGCTCAAAGCGCTCGTATATTTTGAGGCCGGTCGTGCCGTCCTTCCCGTCGATAAAAACAGTGTGCTTCATGCGTCCACTATATCAACAATCGTCGCTTTGGGAAATATGCCTGCTGAACAGTTCGCCCAGGAGCCGCCGCCAGAGGATTGTGATTTTGACGCCGAGCGAAAAGCCGGAATTCACGTAGTCGGCGTTGTCTGCGAACCGGTTGCTGTTCTGGATGATGAATTTGTATCCGAATTGGAAGTCGAGCATGAAGTTGCGGAAGGCGATCTGCTTCCAGCCGATCATCGGCAGCAGGCTGACTACGATGTCTTCGGGCGGATTGGGAAGCTGATCCGAGACGAGCGCCGTGATGGAGGAAATTCCCGCCTTGATGGAAAGGTAGCGGAAGATTTTCTGCTCGTAGTTGATGCCGATGCCCCAACCGTTGTTCCGGAATCCGGTGAGCGCGTAGCTCAAGTCAAGCGAAAAGATGTGGGAGAGGTCGCGGTCGGGGAGCTTTTGGATGAGCGTTATGATGAACGGCTGCTTTTGGGAAGGCTCCTGCGCTCCGTCCGCCTCCGGCGGGGCGCCTTCCGGCGAATCAGCGGAACCGTCCGCGCCGCCGCCGGAAGGCTGTTCGGAATCGGCCGGATGCCCCGGTTCCGCCGCGCCGTCAGGCGCATTCCGCGCCGTTGCCGCCGCCTGCTCCGTTCCGCCTGCCGCGCCCGTGCCGGAAGCCGCTGCGGAAGGCGCGGCCGGCGCGAAGAGGACTGCGGCGCAGAACAGCGCCCGCGCCGCGGTGCGGCGGACGTCCATCAGTGGTGGAAGAGGCGGATTCCCGTGAACGCCATGGCCATGTTGTGGGCGTCGCAGGCGGCGATCACGTTGTCGTCGCGGATGGAGCCGCCCGGCTGCGCGATGACCGTGGCGCCGGACTTCCATGCGCGCTCGATGTTGTCGCCGAACGGGAAGAACGCGTCCGAGCCGACGGCGACGCCGGAATTCTTCGCAATCCACGCCGCCTTCTCCTCCCTTGTGAAGGCCGGCGGCCGCGTGCGGAATACCGCCTGCCACTTTCCGTCGTCGAGGACGTCGCCGCATTCGTCGCCGATGTAGACGTCGATGGCGTTGTCGCGGTCGGCGCGCCGGATGCCGTCAACGAAGTCGAGGGCGAGCGCCTGCGGGCTTTGGCGGAGCCACCAGTTGTCGGCCTTCTGTCCGGCGAGGCGCGTGCAGTGGACGCGGCTCTGCTGCCCGGCTCCGATGCCGACGGCCTGCCCGTCCTTGACGTAGCAGACGCTGTTCGACTGGGTGTATTTGAGGACGATGAGCGAGATGACGAGGTTCCGCCTGTCCTCCGCCGAAAGCGCCTTGTTCCTTGTAACGATTGTGTTCAGGCAGCCTTCGTCGATTTTCAGGAAGTTATGCCCCTGCTCGAACGTGATTCCGAACACCTGCTTCGTTTCCAGCGGAGCAGGCTCGTAAGCCGGGTCGATTTTGATGATGCAGTACGCGCCCTTCTTCTTGCCCTTCAGAAGCGCGAGCGCCTCGGCGCTGAAGCCCGGCGCGATGATGCCGTCCGACACTTCCTTGGCGATGAGCCGCGCCGTCGGTCCGTCGCATTCGTCGGAAAGGGCGATGAAGTCTCCGAACGACGACATGCGGTCCGCCCGCGCGCGCGGGCGTAGGCGGCGGCGAGCGGCGAAAGCTCCGTTCCGCCGGTGAAGTAGATCCGCTCCAGCGTTTCCGAAAGCGGAACGCCCACCGCGGCTCCGGCGGGAGAGACGTGCTTGAACGACGTCGCCGCAGGAAGCCCCGTGGCGGCCTTCAGCTCGCGGACGAGCTGCCAGCCGTTGAGTGCGTCCAAGAGGTTGATGTATCCGGGCGTTCCGTTGACGACTTCGATCGGAAGCTCCCCGTCCGTACTGTACACCCGCGCCGGCTTCTGGTTCGGGTTGCAGCCATATTTGAGTTGCAGTTCTTTCATGCTGACACAATAAAGGAAACGGGGCTGATTTTCAATCCTTCCACGGCATGAAGAACTGCTTGAACGTCCGCGTTCCCGTCATCTCGATGTCTTCGGCGAGCAGCTCCTTCCAGGGGATTTTGCGGCGGCGCCGGTCGCCCGCCGGAACGCCTTCCGCGTCAAGCTCCTCAAGGTAGTCGTATTTTCTGAGCAGGAGCCGCAGCGCGTTCGCCCGCGCGAGGACGATTCCCGCGGCTCCCGGCGCGATGCCGAGCATGACGACGGAGATCGCGCTGAGGAAGAGGTTGTAAAGCCCGAGGACGATGTTGACGCCGAGGTTGTCGAAGAAGAGGATGAAGCACTTCCTGACGCTCTTCCCGAACGGATTGCGCATGAGCGCGCGCAACGCCGGATACCAGAAGAGCGCCATGAAGACGGCGAGCGCGATCCAGCAGAACATGCAGAGCGCCATCATGCCGGCGACGGTCGTGTTCCGGGAGTAGTAGAAGATGCCGATGCCGGCCGCCGCCGCAGCCGCGAAGAGCAGCAGCCCGTAGAGGACGCCGTCCCTGACGCAGCCTTTCAGGCGGAGGAAGAACTGCTTCAGCTCGGGAATGCCGCCCCCGGCGATTTCCGCGGCGCATTCCGCCCATGACAGCGGGAAGATGGCGGACGCGATGGTGACGGCGGGCGCGGTGCAGAGCCAGACCGCCAGATGGTCGCGTCCGGCGAACATGAGCGCGGCTCCGGCAAGGACGGCCGCATCGATGACGGCGTTCGGAACGAGGAGGTACATGACGCTGTCCCAGCCGTCGTAGAAATTCTTTTTGAAGAAGAAGCGCAGCATGGATTGATTATAGCACACTTTTCTGCAGTTCCGCAGTCTTTTCTTGACATTTTGCGGCGCCGGGCTTACACTTGTTCCATTATGAACGGGAGAACTGGATGCGCGGCATCACGGACAGCTTTTTTACCTAGGATAATCACGGGGGGGGGTACAAAAATCTAGCCCTCTCCGACGGCGCTTCCGTTCCGCGCCGTCCTGCATCACATCTTTACAGCATATCATTACCGCTTCCTCTTCATCGGAACGCCGCCCGGACGGCGCTCCGTCCTGCCGTTATGCGCAGCCTGCTTTCATGTGAGGCCTGATAGTCGGTTCGGCAGGCGGCGCCTTCCGAATGAATTGCAGCGGGGCGGAACGCCCCAAGGGAGAATGATATGGCAAAAGAACACCAGTGGGACGTGTACCTGCGTCCGAACGCGCTGACGAAGGACGACGAGAACGACTGCATCGCGGACGTCCTGACGCGGCTCCAGACGAGGCGCAACGAGGACGTGGCGAACCGCATCGTGGCGGAGGGAAGCGAGCTTCGGAAGGAGACGATCCTTTCCGTCCTGAACCGGCGCGACGAGGAGGTGCGGGAGATCCTGCTTTCGGGCTGCTCGTTCATGGACGGCCTTGTGCAGGTGTCGCCGCGCGTTTCGGGCGTGTGGGCGAACGCGGGCAGCGCGTACGACCCTGCCGTGCACAAGCGGACGGTTGACCTTGTTCCGACGGCGGCGTTCCGCGAGGCGCTCGAGGGCGTCGGCGTGCGCGTCCTCGGCACAAAGGCAAGCGGCGCGGAAATCACGCTGATAACCGACACCGCGAGCGGCAGGACTGACGGCGCAATCACAATCGGCGACGACATCATCATCGACGGAAGCAAGATCAAGATCGATGAGGCGGACGAGGCGCAGGGCGTGTTCATCGTGGATTCGTCGGGCGCGGAGCACAAGGTGACGCGCCGCCTGAGCGTGAACCGGCCGGGACAGCTCATCGCGCGCGTTCCCGCCGACGTGCCGGAGGGCGCGTGCACGGTCGTCGTGCGGACGAAGTACAGCACAAGCGGCGGCGGCGCGCTCAAAGAAGTGCGCGAAGTTGCCTACAGCATCCGCTGCACGGCGGTAAAGGCGTAGCTCGTCCCGGCGAAACCATTTCGCCCGCCCCTGCGAACGACCTTCGCACGGGCGGACGGAGATGCTTCGCAGGAATGAGGCGAAGTTGCAAGCGAGGTTTTTTGTACGGCGGGTGGAGGTGTTCCCGCAAGGCAGAGGAAAACGCTCCATTCGGTGGATGTGAAAATTAAGGAGGAATAGAATCTTATGTGTGATTCCAATGAACCTGTAAAGCAGGACGATATTCGTGAAGCTTATTTTGACAAAATGGGGATTCCATTTTGCAAAGTAGAAAATGAAAATACAGACAGCAATGAAAATGTGCAGGACAGCAAACAAATGCTTGCTCTTGAAAAGGCTCACGATATTCGTAAATTTGAGATAGAACTGTTCTGGAAACGCGGAACATACTTTTGGGCGTTCATTCTTGCGTCATATACAGCATATTTTTTCACACTTTCATTTAACAAAGAGAATCTGTTTAGTTCGGAAATCATAATACTTGTTCTTTTGTGCGTGACTTCATTCTTGGGATTCTTTTTTTCGTATTCTTGGTTGCTTGTAAACAAAGGATCAAAGTATTGGCAGAAAAACTGGGAACTGCATATTGACTGTCTTGAACAGGAAATAACAGGCAACCTGCACAAGACATTCCTTGATACAGCAAAGAATGGATGTGAGTCATCTCCATTTTCTGTTGCTCCTTACGATTATTCGGTTTCCAAAGTTACAACAATTGGTTCTCTTGTTATGACAGTGTTGGGATTTTGCATTTTTGCAATGCAGTTATTTTTTACAGTAGGCGCGCTGTTGTCCGTACCTATGGAGATTCACTTGGCTATATCTTTAGCAATTGTGGTATTTCTATGCCTTGGAATAGCTGCAATGACTGAATGGTTAAAAGGAAATGTCCATAGCAGCAATGAGATTCATTTTATACGGCATGAATTAGGCAATGTGGCTGCTGATTCTTCTAATTCAAATAATGGAAATAGGCAAAACAATTAAATCGTCGTGCGGACAAAATACAGCGGCGCTGTACGGACACTGACGCAGGTTAGGGATGTTGAATACCTGATTGCCTGCACTGTCATAATTGCCTGAGCTTGCACGAAGTGTTCGAACAGCGTTGCACGAGATGTACGGTATGGCGCGAGTTGATGTATTTAGAAAAGACATGGAGAGAATATCGATGAATTATGCTGAAATAATAGTAGAGCGGTATAGAAAATCAGCAGAACTGGGAAATGCCGATGCACAGTACTCTCTTGGTGTTTGTTATGCAAGGGGTGAGGGTGTGGAGCGGGACTGCATTGAGGCAGTGAAGTGGTATAGAAAATCAGCAGAACAGGGAAATACCAAGGCACAGTACAATCTTGGTGTTTGTTATGCACTGGGTAAAGGTGTGGTTCAAAATTACGTTAAGGCGGCAAAATGGTATAAAGAATCCGCAAGTCAGGGATATGTGCAGTCTCAATACATTCTTGGTTTTTGCTATGCAAGAGGTGAAGGTGTGAAAAAAGACTTTGATGAGGCTAAGAAGTGGTGGACGAAAGCAGCTGAGCAGGGACATGAAGATGCAAGAAATATGCTTGAAAAATTCATTATATAGCAAAAAAATATCATTTTTTTTTCAAAATGTCGCCTTTTTGTTGACATCCGGCGCCGTCCGCGCATGGTATAGTGTGCGCGGAAATTCTTCGCGCCGCAGATGGCGGAAGTCCGGCTGGACGGCGCGCGGAATTGTTCCAAGGGAGGGCCGGGTATGAAAATCGAAATGGGGGAATCTTTAATCCGAAGCTATTTCAAGGATGTCATTTGAGGATGAGGCTGTTTTCAAATTTATCCGCTGAGCAAGGAATTGTATTGGCTTTTACAGCAGCGGGAAGCGTTGTGATGGCGCTCGGTATCATTGCAGCGCTTCTTTACAACTGAAACCGAATGACGCTGGAGTCCGGCCGGCAAGGAGTTTATACAATGCAGGAGCAGAAAGCCATGGAAAATGCAGATCTCAAAAATGGAGCCGTTCCGAAAGAATCATGTACGCAGAGCGTGGACATAGACGGGCGGGAGTATGTCTATTTTATGGCGGACAATTTTGCCGATGTCGTCAAGAGGCTGGAAGAGATGGGGTGCCGAGCTCCTAGACCTCAGGATTGGCGGTGGAATCCTGATTTGCATCAGAATGTGCGCGACAAGATGGCGGAGCTTGGCATGCGGTATTCGCTGACGATGAGCCATGACGCTTCTGTCTTGAATTCATATGTGCCGAATTCGGCTCCACACATTGTATTTCTTTCCGAGCTGCGCAAGTGGCAGCAAGAGGCGCAAGAACTGCTCAACGTTTCTTTAAATATAAATATTCCCAATATGCCGCCGCTGCTGTATGCCTGTGCGGTCGGCTCTGTTTCCGCCGTCCGCCTCCTCTTGGAGCACAACGTTGATGTCAATGCCCGGGGTGAGAACGGCTGGACGGCCCTTATGTTTGCGTCCGCAAGGAACCGGCCGGAAATCGTGCGGCTTCTGCTTCAGAACGGAGCGGATATATCGCTGCGGGCGAACAACGGATATAATGCGGTGCTGTACGCCATCTTGTCGGAAGCAAAGAAAGCGGTGAAGGTGCTTGAAGGAGCCGGAGCGGAGCCTGTGCCGTTTCCTTTGCTTCCTGCTGTCGATAAGAGAAAGGTTCCGTTCAACGAGAAGCTGGCATACTATGTCTTGAACAATATAGGATATATGTGTGGCAAAAAGAAAAATTTTGCATGGATTTACAAGCGGGCCGGCATAAGCCGGCAGCTGTTCTCGAAAATCTGGAGTTCGAAGGATCCTGCCTACCGGCCGAAGAAGCATATTGTGCTCCAGCTTGCCATCGGCTTGCAGCTGACGATTGCCCAGACGGAGGACTTGCTGGAGAGCGCCGGGTATTTCCTTCTGTCTGACGACGCGTTTGACTCCATCGTCGCAGGCTTCATATCACGGCTGGATTATGACATCCACAAGATTGACGGCAAGCTTTTTGAGGAGACGGGAAGGACGCTGAGTTCGTACGAGTAGGGCGGACTTTGGAGAAGCATATGCTGGCAAGGCAGACATGCTTTTGAAACATATCGTCGTGCGGACGTAAAGCGCAAAGGGGCATAACATGATGAAGCTGAATGCAAGGAAAATCGGCATGGCGCTGTGCGCGGCGACCGCGCTGACGTTTGTCTTGGCGACGGGGTGCAAAGGTACGGTTTCTGCCGAAATTGGATTTGATGGTGATGAGGATGCCGGAGGCGGCAGCCCGTCCGGCTCATCCGATACAATCGACGGAATCGAATACAAAAGCGACACGAACGGGACGCTCACAATCAGAAACAACACGGCCAAGGACATGGTGCTGTTCGAGGGCGAGACGCCGGCAAAAGACACCATTCTCGGCGGCGTGCGTGCGCAAAGCTCGCGGGCGTTCGACGTGTCAGGCAAAGGCGACTTTTCCGTTGGCGGCTGGATGATCATAAAAGGCATGGCGGCGAGCGAATGGTCGGCGAACAAAGAAAACCTCGCCAAGGCAAAAGTGGAGTATTCGACGATGGCGACGTACCACGCGGGCGAATACTACGAGGCTGTTATAAATCCGTCATATACGGGCGATTATTGCATCAAAGTGAGCAACAACGGAAAGATCGGCATAGAGCTGCACAAAGACAGTTTCAACGGCGAAAAGATTGCATATTTGTCTCCGTACAAGAGCAACCAATACATTTACTTTGACGACAACAAGTCAATCAGGCTGTATCCTGTCTATGTGTACTACAGCACCAGGAATCACACTGTGTCAACATTGAGCGGTGATTTCTTTGAATCAAGAACAGTCGTGCCTGCTTCTGCTACGGAATCATATATGCAGACATACAGTTTTCCTGCTGATGAGAATACGACGTGGAATCAAATCCTGGAAACCATTTCGTTTCCAACAGCGTACATTACGGTCTCAAACAGCGTTGAGGAGGGTGCGTATTTTAAGATTGGCTCGGCACAGTTAGTCGCTCAGAACGGACAGGATGCCGTGGGCGGCGTTCCCGTGACATTTGAAGTCGAATCGACAAAGGTGGGAGAAGAAAAACAAATTGCGCTGGCGCTTTATAACGGGAAAGTGTCAGTTCCGATCCTCACTGCCGACGGCGAAATTCCTACTATCAAAAATGGCTATGACTACAGCGTTTCGCTCACAAAAGTCGTGCCAGGAACCAGCACGACCGTCCTTTCAGACCCGGCCAGCTACAAGGCAACTATTTCTGCCGGAACGCCGCGCGACATCAAGTCTGAAATAGAGATGCTGCCGCAGCAGTAAGCGGCGGGATTTTTGCTTTTCGCAGTGCGCCGTCCGCAAAAGCAGCGGGCGGCGCATATCTATCTGCACGTCCAAGGAAGTCGAACATGAAGCGAACCGTGATATTGTTATTCGGATGCATTTTCGCGCTGGGAATTTTTTCGTGCAAAACTTCTATAGAAGAATCCCCGGCGGATGATGAGGACGTATGCATCCTTGTCAACGGTTCGGAGGTGACGGCTTCCTTGGAGGCGGGACAGCAGTACATCCTCCGCCTGAGCAACGGCGTCTCAGCGGCTTGGGCGGTCGATGATGCATCTGTGGCGGCGCTTTCTGCCGCGTCGGGCGTTTCCGTGAACCTCACTGCACAGGCGGCGGGCAGCGTGACCGTTGCGGCGACGGCGAACGGCACGGCGTATACGTGCGCGTTGCAGATAACAGAAAGCGGCGGCGGGCAGAACGGCGGCGGAAGCAACGCGCCGAACGTTTCTTTTATCAATCTGTCGGCGTACAAAGTCATCGTGTGCCGCGACGGGCTGGGCGCGGAAATTGCGACGGTTGAAGCGGGCGGCACAAAATCAGTGTACGTCTCTCCCGGCACGAACGAAATCACGTTCCACTTCCGCTATTCGTATTGCATCATTGCCGATGACGACAGCGGCATGGTCTGGCTGGACGTAGCGGACAACGGCGCGTACACGTACCCGGTCGATTCCGCCGACGTTGCGGCGGGAGCGGTGCAGATACGCATTCCCTCGCCGAAAAATCCGCAGTTCGGCGCCGCCTACCTCAAGGTCGAAAACCAATGGAACGCGCCTATCTCGCTGTACAACGGAAACACCCAGCAGAAGCTGTACAATAAGGAGAAATACTATATTCAGCCGGGGCATTCGGGCGTGTACAGCATACAGCCGGACGCGCTGTTTGAAGGCTTCAAGCTGGGCGCGTCGCCTGCCTCCGCGACCGCCGTTGCGCCGTTCTATGCGGAAAGCGGCGTCGTGTACAAATGCGAATTTGACGGAAGCGGAACGGCGGCAGTCGCTACCGAATCTGTTCGCCAGCGGGAACTGTACACGGTAACATTTGAGGCGGACGGCGGAACAGAAATTTCGCCGCTGGAAACAAGCCTTTTGAACGAGCCTGCAATGCCTGCGCCGGAGAAGCAGGGCTACCAGTTTGCCGGGTGGTATGTAGACGGCGAATGCCGGCAGCCGGTCGAATATCCATACTCGGTGAATGCGGACATCACGCTGTACGCCAAATGGATTGAAAGCGGCGACACCGCATATACTGTGAAGCACTATCAGCAGAGCGCCGACTTTGAATCCTATACGCTGGCAAAAACCGAGCCGCGGACAGGAACGACCGGCGCGCTGACCGCTGCCGCCGCACTGTCATACAAAGGCTTCACCGCAAAACCGTTCGAGCAAAAGCCCATCGCCGCCGACGGAACGACTGTCGTTGAGATTTATTATGCCAGAAGCGAATACACCGTAAATCACTATCAGCAGAACACCGACTGCCAGACATACACGCTGATAAGGACAGAATTGCTGACAGGAACGCTGGACGCGCCGACCGCTGCCAAAGCTGGTGTATATGAAGGCTTTACCGCAAGACCGTTCGGGCAGAAAACCATCGCCGAAAACGGAACGACTGTCATCGACATTTATTATGATAGGAATGCGTATACATATACCGTAAATCACTATCAGCAGAACACCGACTGCCAGACATACACGTTAGCAAAAACAGAAACATTGACGGGAATGATGGGTACAATGACTGCTGCGAAGATATGTGCATACAAAGGTTTTACTGCAAAATCATTTGAACAGAAGCTTATTCCCACAGATAGCAATATAGTTATCGACATTTATTATAGCAGGAATACATATACTGTACTATTTAATTCAAATAACGAAACGGAAAATACAACAACGCAAGTTTTTTATTACGGCGTACCACAAAAACTGAATGAGAATATATTTTCATATTTCAGATATACATTTATCGGTTGGGCACTGTCTGAATCAAGCGACATAGTATATGCTGATCAAGCCGAATTCTGTGGAGAATATACATCCGATGTAACGCTATATGCAAAGTGGTTCTATGGTATAATTGCCACTGCTGATACTGTTGGAAGCATAGATTTGACAGGTATTACAGGCGAGTATACAATCAAAGTGGTAGGAGATATATCGCAAGGCACACTTACAACGCTTGCGGGCAAGATGAAATACAAAAAAAATCTTCTTATCAATCTTGACTTGTCGGAAGCGGTACTTGAAACAATAGATTCTAGCTCTTTAGGAATATTTTACGCTTGTCCGTTATATTCAATTGTCCTGCCGGAAACGCTGAAAACTGTCGGACGTTATGCTCTTTCGCATTGCGATAACCTTAAATCGGTAGAGATTACCGGGGTGGAAACAATTGGAGAATGGGCGTTTTACAATTGCGATAACCTTGAATCAGTGAAAATCGACGGAGCGGAAACTGTTGGAGACTGTGCATTTTATGATTGTGGTAATTTGAAGACTGTCGTGTTAAAAAACATCACGACGATAGGCTCTTCTGTCTTTAAGAGTTGTAAAAGTCTTTCTTCAATCATAATTGATGCGGAAACAATAGGCTATTATGCTTTTCAAAACTGCACCTCTTTGACATCTGTGATTATCGGGAAGAATGTGAGGTCAATCGGTAGCAGTTCTAGCATGCCCTGTTTTGCAGGATGTACGGCACTTGCATCGGTACAGTTTGAAGATACAGAAAATTGGTATGATTCTTCAGGTCAGCTGCTGGACGTAACAGACGCTCAGGAGAATGCGCGGCGGCTGAAGGACGACTCTGCAAAGCCATGGGTGAAGAAATAAATTTTTTATAGGGGGTTGCAATGAGTAGGCATTGTTTTAATTTTGAAGGTGGAGAATATTTGACAACTACGGGAGCCAGTTGGTTTGTGTCGTATAAATATTATAGAATTACGAGCTAATGAAATAAAGCAAATGGCTAGAAGTATACTGTCAAAAATATCATAATAACTTCTTGCTTTGTAAATCACGGGCTTGATTTTAATGCGTAAAATAAAAATTGAAATGAGAGAATTCTTGTTTCGCGGTTATTGCAAGAATGTCATAAGGATGACTTGATTACGTAGTCGAACTGGAAAGTTTCCGAAAACTAGAAGGCAGACATTCTGATTCGATCCACATATAAAAACAGGAGGTTTAAATGGCAGGGACTATAAAACGGACAAATCCAGGAGATGCTGCAAATATTTTTGTAAGATGCATACTGAGTGATGTCAGCGATATGCTTGGAGGATTTCACGAAGATGATTTAAATGAAACTGTTGTATTCTTTAATTATAAGTGTCCATACACAGGAGAAAGTATTGCGGAAATTTTTGAAAACAAGCAATGGGTATTGGATCATCTGATTCCTCATAATAGGGAAGCATGTGGATTGAATTTGTATGGGAATATTATTGTTACAACTCGGAAAGTTAACAGTGCAAAGGCTGCGAAATCTTTTGAGGATTTCATCAGATCGTATACAGAAGGAACTTCAATCGAAAAAGAAGCTCGGATTGAAAAATTGAAAGACTTTCAGAGGCAGTCAGGATATTTTGAGAAGACAAAAAATCTTGACAAACTCAAGGAGTTTTGTCAGTCCGAATACGATCGTATTTTGCAGGCACTTTCTCAAAATAAAACAAAATATCCAGGGGTCATGGGTATTTCAGGATTTGTCCCCAAACCAAATTCTCAAAAAAGACTTTTAGAACAATCATCGAAGGTTTCAAATCAGATAAAAGTAGGAGAAATCGCACGGTACATATTGCGTCCC
>CAMWPF010000018.1 GCA_947176045.1 uncultured Treponema sp.
CTGAAAAACTGCATCGACGAAAAAATCACGGCCTTGATTGCGAAGTATTAAACGGCGGCAAAAACGCCTTGTCGAACTGCCCGCGTCGCAACACGTTTCTTGCCGCGAACCAATTTATCAGCGAAAAATCCGAAGATTTTCTCGCCGCTGAATTTCACGGAAGGCGCAGCCAACCCGCCGCGCCTTCATCCACCCATCAGGCAAAGAACATTCCCGCCGTCATGTCAAGGTAGTTTTCGCCGCTGTAGTCCGGGAAGCGTCTGCCCGCTTCCGCCTTGAACTCGTCCGCCGTTTTGCAGTGCGACGCGATTTCCTTCAGTTCCTTCAAATAGGCGATTTTCGTCTCGGCATCCTTCAAGTCCTCCGGCGTGTAGTGCGACGTAAGAATCAAATCGAAGCCCTTCGCCTTGAACGACTCAAGCTGGGCGATGATTGCGTCAGCGTGTGCCGCCCCGGCGACAATCGAATGGCAGTCGTGTCCCATCATGTGCGTGTAGACCGCGTTGATTTCCGGAATCTCGATGTCGAACGCTTCCTGCGTCTTTTTGATGACAAATCCGATTCCGCCGACTTCGATTTTTCCCTCGCCGATGATGTCCGTGATTGTGCAGACCGAATTGTCGAACGCACCGCCGAACGCCGCCGCAAAATTGTCAATCAGAGCCTTTCCGCCGCCGTTTTTGGAATAGGCAGCCGCATTTTCCGTGGCATACTTCGGAACGCCGGGCAGAAACGAGCCGCCCGCACCGTGGTACGCAACGAACACGCCGGCAACATTCATTCCGCCCAGATAGCCGGAAAGTTCCTTGATGTTGTCGAAAAAGCACGGCAGTTCGATGACAACCGCCGCTCCGTTTTTCTCCACGACAAACACCTCGTCGCTCATCGGGTCGTTCGTCTTGTAGGCGTGCAACTTCACGCCGCCAAAATCAAAGACATTCACCTCGCCCTTTGCAAGCCGCACCGTCTCAAACGCATTCTTGTTCATACTGTTCCTCCAAAAGTGTTGATTAGTTGTAATGTTTGTTATTACAACTAAAATATAATACACCTTTATTGTAATGTCAATAGTTACAACAAAAAATGTGGAAAATCTGCCAGCGCTTTCCACACCGTCAGCATAATCTGCCATATCGCTGTCATATTTTCCATGCTATACTGCCGTCATGCACTTCACACAGGCAAAAGGAATTCTTTCTTCAAGCAACGGAATCAATCCGTACCGCGGCTGCACACACGGCTGCATTTACTGCGACTCGCGCTCGGACTGCTACCGCACGCCCAAGCCGTTCGAGGACGTGGAAGCCAAGCAGAACGCGCCGGAGCTTTTGGAGCGCGCGCTTTCTTCCCGGCGGAAAAAATGCATGATCGGATTCGGTGCGATGAGCGACCCGTACCTTCCGCTCGAAAAGGAACTGCGCCTCACGCGCGGCTGCCTTGAGGCAATCCTGCGCCACGGATTCGGAGCGGCAGTCCTCACAAAGTCCGACCTGATTCTGCGCGACCGGGAGCTGCTGCGCGAAATCAGCAGGAAGTCGCGCTGCGTCGTCCAGATGACACTCACCGCCGCGGACGACGACTTATGCCGCCTCATCGAGCCGAACGTCTGCACAACGTCCCGCCGCGTACACGTCCTGCGCGCCTTCCGCGAGGACGGAATCGAAACCGCCGTCTGGCTCAGCCCGTTCCTGCCGTTCATCACCGACACGCAGGAAAACCTCGACGCGCTCATGGAGCTGTGCGTCGGCGCGCGCGTAAGCGCAGTCGTCTGCTTCGGAATCGGCGTGACCATGCGCCGCGGAAACCGCGAGCACTTCTACGCCATGCTCGACCGCCGCTTTCCGGGGCTGCGGAAAAAGTACGAGGCCGAATTCGGAATGCGCTACGAATGCGCCTCACAGAACAGCGGCGTCCTCATGGAGCGGCTTGCAGCGCGCTGCCAGGAAAACGGAATCATCTTCGGCATCGACGGCCCATTCCGCTTCCTCCGCGAATTTCCCCAAACAGAAATTCAAGGCGAGCTTCCGTTTTGAATGTGAGGAAAATGAAAGGAAAGGTGGGGACGTGAAGACGCACGTCAAGCCGTCATTCAGCTGCGGAGCCGGACGGCGTGCAGCAGCTCCCGAATGTACGTGCGCGCACGCTCCGGCTCTTCATATATCGGGCTGTGCGCCGACTCCCCGAATAAAAAAAGCCGCTTTTCGGGCGCGTCCAGCCGTTCATAATATGCTTCCTGAAGCGTGCTGCAGCAGGTGAAGTCGTGCCGTCCCACAAAAAAATAGACGGGAACATCCACTCGCGGAACTTCGCTGAACGCGTCGAAGCGCAGCATTTCCGTTACGGCGGGAAACTGGCGCGCAGCCGCCTTCCCCTTCCAAATGTTGAGCCGCTCCCGCACAGTGTACGCCCTGCACTTCAGGCTTGGGAAGAAAATTCCTGCAATCGGGGAGCGCATTCCGCGCGCCGTACCGACTCCAAGGCCGTGCATGGCGGCATCCCGGAGCGGCGAAAAGAACCATGTCTCGAACTGCGCGTCCGAACCGCGGGGAGCATATTTTGAAAACCGTTCCGCCGTCCTCGCGTCTTCCGCCTGAACGTACTGCTCCTTCATCCAGTCGTACGCGCGGCGTTCCGATTCCCGCTGGCTGCAAATCTGGGACTGCGCCAGATACGCGCAAAAATGCTCAGGATGAGACTGTACGGCTTTCAGCGCGATGTAGCTTCCGAACGAATGCCCCGAAATGAAAATCCGTTCCTGCGAAAAGCGCTTTTGCAGATACTGCGCGACGGCCAGAACATCCGCCACGAACCGCCCGGCTGTCTGGGCCTCCCTGCTGATTTTGGAATCGTACGACAGCCCGGTGCCGCGCCAGTCGAAATAGCAGACAATGAATTCATCCGAAAGCGCGGACGGATACAAATATTCGAGGAGGTATTCAGGAATTCCCGGCCCGCCGCCGCAGACGAGCAGCACGGGACTTTCGGCATTATTCGCCAGAAGAACCATGCCGAGGCGCGCGCCGTCAGCTTCAATCCAGCATTTTTCGGCAAGGCTTCCCGCAAGCAGGCTTCCGCCGGCGCTGCAAACGCGCGGAACAGTTCCTCCGCCCGGAGGAAGCACCGCCAGGACAAGCGCGCACGCCAACGCAACTATTCCTATGAGCGCTGAAATAACCGCAGCCATCCGTCCTCCCTTCCTGCGCCGCACGCGCCCCGATTCCGCCGCCGCATTCATTTTTCAAGCTGAACGAGCGGACGCGCGGTCTTGACGAGGCTTGTGAGCGTTATCTTCTTCAGCTCGCCTTCCATCGCGCCCTGCACCTGCGCAAGGCTTCCGTCGAGAATCTGATGGATGCTCCGCCCCACGGGACAGGCCGGATTTGGATTTTCGTGGAAATGGAACAGCGTTCCGCTGCCGACGCATTCCACGGCGTTGTACACGTCGAGGAGCGTTATCTTTCCGAGCGGACGTGCGATCGACGCGCCGCCGCTTCCCCGCGCGACAGCGACGATTCCCGCCGCCTTGAGCTGCAAAAGGAGCCTGCGGACAATGACTGGGTTCACGTTGACGCTGCTGGCGATGAAGTCGCTCGTCACTTTGCGCGTTCCTTCAAACGTATTGATGAAAATCAGAATGTGGACGGCGATGGTGAATCTGCTTGAAATCTGCATGACACCTCAGTGTATATTATTTTTTCGCCTGCGGCTACAGCACGTCCTTGAGCTTTTCAAATACCTCGTCGCTGACGGCGTGTCCAATCCGGCATGCGTCCTGCTCCGCCCTAACAGGATCTATGCCAAGCTCTATGAACCGCGACGCAAGGAACCGGCGGCGCCCGCATATCTTTTCAGCGATCCGCAGTCCCGCTTCCGACAAGTGCAAGAATCCCCGTTCGTCCACTGTCAAAAATCCGCCGTCCGATAAAACGCCTACAGCCCTGCTGACGCTCGGCTTGGAAACGCCACGGAAGCGCGCAAGATCTATAGAACGCACAGCTCCATCCTGCGCCTGAAGCACCAGAATGGCCGCTAGATAGTCCTCGCCTGATGCGTGCAGCTCCACGGCATTCCTCCTGTCAAATTATAAAGGTACCTGTTACAAACACATTATACAGGTACCTTTATAATTGTCAAGAAAATTTCATCATGTACCTGTTGTTTTTCCAGCAGCTATTTTCTGCGATGCGGCCGCCTGCCGAACAACTGCATCAGTCGCTCAGAACGTTCGCCGTTCCTGAAGCCGCGGAGCCAGCCAAACCGTTCATCCATGTCCTCCCGTGTAATGCCGACTTCTTCTTCCAGGGCGGCGGTGACGCGCTCAAGGAATTCGCCGAACGCCCGGAGCTCGCGTTCGTTCAAGCAGGAAAAGCAGCCGCTCCGTCCCGCCTCTTCCTGCGGAACTGCTCGCCCTTTTTCGGTGAGCCGCACCAGCATGACGCGCCGGTCTGATTCAGAAGGAACGCGCTCCGCATAGCCGCCTTTTTCCAGCCTGTTCAAAAGCTCGTTCAGGGACTGCTGCCGGATTCCAAGAAGATATGCCAACTCCTTCGTGCTGATTTCCGGCTTGACTTTCAACAGGGCGACCACGCGTCCCTGTCCGCGGCTCGTATCAGCGAACGGCCCGCTGCGCGCCAGCTCCGCCATCCTCCTGCGGTGCAGGAGCCAGTGAAGCCGCTCAATCTCTTCATAGAATTCTGTGCCGTCTGCCATTGTTCCCCCGCGCGGAAGCCAGAAAAAAGCATTTCCGCACACGCTTATTCTTACAGGCACCTTCCAATTTGTCAAGGGCATCGTTAGGACGAAAGAACGGGCCGCCTCTTTGCAGGAGCGGCGGCGGATTGCTGCCGAGGCGCAGGAACTTCCGTCAGATGCAGCTCATCCGGACTGAAATCAAGCGCTTCCTCAACCAGCCCGCCTTCATATTCAAACGAAAGAATGAGCTGCGCGTCATTTCCGGGATTACGAACTGTATATGCCGCGAAAATCTTTTTGCTGTCATCATTGTCAGTGACAAAAATGATTTTTCCTTCTGTAGAAAAAGAATACGGCTTTTCACGGAAGCCGGCTTCTTTGTTGCCGTCCTTCATATACATCCTTGCATACAAAACAGAAAAATCAACTTCCATGCTGCCAAACGCCGGATTTTTGGGGTTTTCTTGAACGAATGCGGCGGAGCCCGCTTCGTATTGTTCTTTCAGCGCCAGCTGAAAACCATCCGCTGCGTACGTGAAGCGCTTCATGGCAGAAAACGTATGCACTGTTCCCGGACACCCGTTTTCAACTTCCTCATCAAGCCATTTTTTCACGTCTGCCAGCGCCTCATCAAGTTCGTCCTGCCCGATTTCATTGTTCGAACTCCCCTTGAAGTACTCCTCATACGCCCTCAAATATCCGCCGTCAGTGTAATAGGCAATGCACTCAGCAGCTGAAAGCAATTCTGCATTGCCGGGCATGACAATTTTCTCAACCTTCCAATACAACTCGCCTTTTGAACTGTTTACAGAATACCTGTACTGCCTCTCTGCATTCCCTTCATTGTATACAACCGCCATACCGTCGTCAGAAAAAACATACTGATCGCTGCCATCTGAAAACGTCCTTCCCTTGAATATGTCCTCCCCTTCCGACGGCGGAAGCTCCACCTCCGGCACGGACGGAATCCCGCTTCCATTTCCGCCAGTCGTTCCGCCGTTGTTTCCGCCGTCCGCGCACCCTGCAAGCAGCGCGGCCAAAAGCAGCGCCGCCGCAACCGTCCTTCCCATCTTCATACATCGCTCCTTGAAAAATGATAGGACATCTTACCCCCCCCATGGCTTTGTCAAGAGGTCTTGACGAACGGAGCCGTTTTCCGATTTTTGCACATCGTATTGACTATCACCATTTATTCAGTATAATTAAAGAATTATTACTATTTGTAAATTTTTTTTCAACAACCAAAACGAAAGGAGCACCAAATGAACAAAACAATCGCATTGATTCCCGGAGACGGAATCGGGCCGGATGTCGTGGCGGAAGCCGTCCATGTGTTGGATGCAGCAGCAAAAAAATACGGACACTCATTTTCCTATAAAAACGTCATCGCCGGAGGATGCGCCATTGACCAGTTCGGCGAGCCGCTTCCCAAAGAGCAGCTCGACATCTGCCTGAACGCGGACGCAGCGCTGCTCGGAGCCGTCGGCGGCCCGAAATGGGACAACGTCGAGCCGGCGCTCCGCCCGGAAAAGGCGCTCCTCGGACTGCGCGCGGGCATGAAGGTCTACGCGAACCTCCGCCCGGCGCTCATGTTTCCGCAGCTCAAGGCGGCTTGCCCGCTCAAGGACGACATTGTCGGCGACGGCCTTGACATCCTCATCGTGCGCGAGCTGACCGGCGGCATCTATTTCGGCGACCGCGGCACTTCCGCGGACGGACGGACGGCGTGGGACACCGAAAAATACACGTGGGAGGAAATCGAACGGATTGTGCGCCTCGGCTTTGAGGCGGCGCGCGGACGCAGGAAGAAGCTGACGGTCGTTGACAAGGCGAACATCTTGAATTCCAGCCGCCTGTGGCGGAAGGTCGCTGAAACACTCGCGCCGGAATACTCCGACGTGGAGCTGAATTTCCTGTACATCGACAACGCTTCGATGCAGCTCGTGCGGAATCCGAAGCAGTTCGACGTCATCGCGACGAGCAATATGTTCGGCGACATCCTCAGCGACGAGGCGAGCCAGATAACCGGCTCCATCGGAATGCTCGCGTCGGCGTCGCTGGGAGACGGAACGGGGCCGGGACTGTACGAGCCGATCCACGGCTCCGCGCCGGACATCGCCGGAAAGGATCTGGCGAATCCGCTGGCGACAATCCTTTCCGCCGCCATGCTGCTCCGCTACGACTTCAAGGCGGAAGCGGAAGCCGCGGACATCGAGCGCGCGGTCCGCGCCGTGCTGGACGCAGGCTGGCGCACCGGCGACATTGCCGGAGACGCCGCGGCAGTGAAGGCGGCAGGAAAGCTTGTCGGCACGAAGCGGATGGGAAGTCTCGTCGTCGAAGCGCTGGACGCGTAAATCCGCCGCGTCAGCACCGGGCGGCGCCGTCCACGCTGAGGATTTCTCCCGTGATATAGTCCGCCATGTCGCTGGCAAGGAACAGGAATGCGTTCGCGATGTCGGCGGGCGTTCCGATCCTGCCGAGCGGGATTGTCTTGATGAGCGGCTCGATGACCGCCTTCGGCAGATTTGCCACCATGTCGGTTTCCGTGATTCCCGGCGCGACAGCGTTGACGCGGATTCCGAGCGGCGCAAGCTCGCGGGAGAGCGACTTCGTGATTCCGTTGACGGCGAATTTGCTCGCCGGATACATGACGCCCGACGGCTGCCCGTAGATGCTGACCATGGAGCTTGTGTTCAAGATGACGCCCCTTGTTTCCTTGAGGTACGGGACGACGGCCTTCGAGCAGACAAAGACGGACTTGATGTTCAAATCAGCAATCTTGTCGTATTCCGCTTCGGTGAAGTCGAGCAGCGGCGTGCTGGACGAAATCCCCGCGTTGTTCACAAGGATGTCAATCTTTCCGAATTCCGCCGAAACGCGTTCAAAGGCGGCGCGGACGGCGGCTTCGTCGCTCAGCTTCGGAAACAAGCCCATGACCGCATAGTCCGGGTTCTCTTCCTTCAATCTGCCGACGGCCTCCTGCGCCGAAGCCTCCCTGCTGCCGAACAGCGCGACCTTCGCGCCGTTCAACAGGAAGCGGCGGACGGTCTCAAATCCGATTCCCCGTGTGCCGCCTGTAACGACGGCGACTTTTCCATTCAACAACATTCCTTCCTCCTGCGTGCTTTGTGCATCTGCTTTAAATATACTGATTTTTTCCGCATTCCGTACATTTTTTCTGCTGAATCTGGATATATGAATTTTGCTTCAAACTGACTATTTTCATAATACCAGATTTCGGCGATACTGGAGGCATCCGGCCGAGGCGGCGTTCTGTGCGGAGGCCGCCGGACGGCGGACAAAGCGAGGTGAAGTATGGCGGAAAACAGGTACGAACTGAACAGGCAGCTTGCCCAGATGCTCAAGGGCGGCGTAATTATGGACGTTACAACGCCGGAGCAGGCGAAGGTTGCGGAAGCGGCGGGAGCGTGCGCGGTCATGGCGCTGGAGCGCATTCCGGCGGACATCCGTGCTGCGGGCGGCGTCGCCCGCATGAGCGATCCCAAGATGATAAAGGGCATTCAGGAGGCGGTCTCCATTCCCGTCATGGCGAAGTGCCGCATCGGGCATTTTGTGGAGGCGCAGATTCTTGAAGCGATTGAAATCGACTACATCGACGAAAGCGAAGTGCTTTCTCCGGCGGACGACGTCCACCACATCGACAAGACGACATTCCGCGTGCCGTTTGTCTGCGGCGCGAAGGACTTGGGCGAGGCGCTGCGGAGAATCAGCGAGGGCGCGTCGATGATCCGCACGAAGGGCGAACCGGGAACGGGCGATGTCGTGCAGGCGGTGCGGCACATGAGGATGATGAACAGCGAAATTGCGCGGATTGCAAATATGCGCGATGACGAGCTGTATCAGGCTGCGAAGGAGCTTTCTGTTCCGTATGCGCTGGTGCGGTTCGTCCACGAGAACGGGCGGCTTCCGGTCGTCAACTTTGCGGCGGGCGGCGTTGCGACTCCGGCGGATGCGGCTCTCATGATGCAGCTCGGTGCGGAAGGAGTTTTTGTCGGCTCGGGCATCTTCAAGTCGGGGAATCCGCAGAAGCGCGCGGAGGCGATTGTCAAGGCGGTCGCAAACTATGAGGACGCGAAGCTCATTGCCGCCCTTTCCGAGGATTTGGGCGAAGCGATGGTCGGAATCAACGCGGATGAAATCAAACTGCTCATGGCGGAGCGCGGAAAATAGGCGGAGGGGCGTATGACGGTTGCAGTGCTTGCGGTGCAGGGCGCGTTCATCGAGCATGAGGCGATGTGCAGGCGGCTGGGCGCGGAATGCATCGAGCTTCGCAAGAAGGAGGACGTGGAGCGGCAGTTCGACGCGCTGATTCTGCCCGGCGGTGAAAGCACGGCGCAGGGAAAGCTGTTGCGCGAGCTGGGAATGTTCGGGCCGCTTCGCCAAAAAATTGCGGACGGACTTCCAGTCCTTGCGACGTGCGCGGGGCTGATTCTGCTTGCAGAGTCGGCGGACAACGACGGGCGCACGTGGTTCCAGACGCTCCCGGCAACGGTGCGCCGGAACGCCTACGGACGGCAGCTTGCAAGTTTTTATGCCGAGGCTCCGTTCGCAAGCCTTGGAGCCGTGCCGATGACGTTTATCCGTGCGCCGTACATCAAGAGCGTGTCGCCCGGCGTTGAAGTTCTGGCTGAAGTCGGCGGACATATTGTCGCCGTGCGCTACGGAGCGCAGCTCGCCATGTCGTTCCACCCGGAGCTTTCCGGCGACACGCGCATCCACGAGCTGTTCCTGCGATCCGTGTGATGTACGCGCGCGAGTTTCAATCCTTCAATCCGATGTACACGCGGATGTCCGCGCGGTTCGGGTCTGCGCTGCGGTACTCTTCAAAATCGCAGGAAAAGGCGCGGCTCAAGTCCATGCTCCACAGCTCCTGCCACAGCTTTCGGAGCGCGGCGAGCTGCTGCTGCGCGTCCAGTCCGCCCGCTATGGAGAACACCGCGTATCTTCCTGCGGGAATCGTGATGGCGCGCATTCCTTCGGGGAGGCCGTCCATGCCGCTGACCGCGCAACCCACGGCGGCGGTGTACGCTCCCTTTTCGTCCGAATCGTATTCCGTGTAGATTCCCAGGGCGTATTCGTCGGCGCGGTTTTTGAGCGCGCCGGCAATTTCAGGCGAATAGAACCGCTTCCACAGCCCGCCGATGACTTCCCCCATTTCGGGAGACGCGTTGCTCGTCCGCGCGGAAATGACTGCGGCAACTTTTTCCTTCAGCTCGATAATTTCATAGTCCATAAAGGCACCTCTCTTTGTTTTCTTGAAGCGATTGTACCAAGCTGAATATGACAACAGTATGTCATATAAAAGGAAATGCATCTGAAAAACCGAAGCAGCCGTTCCCGCTGGCAGAACCGCGCACGTCCGCCAAAAACGCTCCAGCCCCGCCTTGTCATTTTAAAATAAAAGCAGCTGGGCGCCTACGGACTGTCATTCGTAGGCGCCCAGCTGCCTGTCACCGCCGATCAGTCAGCCAAAAGAATATCTTTCTTTGTAATCATCATGATCAAGTCGACAAGCCAAATAAGTCCGAAAAGGCTTCCAGTGAAAAACTGCACGATGCCGATAATGACAGGAACAATCTTTCCGCTTGTGACGCGGCGGACGATTCCATAAATATCGCCATAAACGACAAGGACAACTTTCAAGGCAAAGCTCAATGAGTTCAATTCATCATTGACTTTCAATCCGCTCTTCAATCCTTCAGAAACTTCCATAAAAAATGCTCCTTATTTTGCCTGACGCACAGGCATGATGCTGTAATTATTTTAATGATATGAAAATGCTTCATTGTGTCAATAGGTTGCAGCAACTCTTTTTCAGACCGCGATCCGCCAGTTTCAAAATATGCTGCAAGTTATGGAAAAATTCAAATGCGTTTTTTTTTTACAATTTCAGCAAGGCACTTTTTTTACATCAAACGCCGCCTGCAACCGCGTTCAAACGCTCCGCAGACGATAAAGCGTCCCTCTAGACGTCCTTCTTCCAGGCGCCATACCGTCCGACTTCCAGAATATTCTGCGCATTCTGTATGCGTTCTGCGGACGGCGGCTCCACAGCTTCCAACGCGTATTCCAGACCAAGCTCCTTCCATTTGTACACGCCGAAACCGTGATACGGAAGCACTTCCACGCGCTCCACATTTTCAAGCGTCCGGATGAAATCCCGCGTCTCCGCCAGATACACGTCGTCGTCAGTGATTCCCGGAACAAGCACATGGCGGATCCAGACCGGCTTTTTGATTTCCGAAAGATAGCGCGCCATATCCTTGATGTTTTCACCTGTCCTTCCCGTAAGCTGGATATGCCGATCCTCCCGGATATGCTTGATATCCAGCAGAATCAAGTCGGTCAGTTCCATGAGACGTCGGAACGTGCCAAACCACGGCTCCTCGCGCGTAAACGGGCTTCCGGCAGTGTCAATCACCGTCGTTATGTCGTTCTGTTTTGCAAGCGTAAATAATTCAAGAAGAAAATCGATTTGAGCGAGCGGCTCGCCGCCGGAAACAGTAATTCCGCCGCCCTGCTTCCAATACGGCCGGTACCGCAGCGCCGTTTGAATCAATTCTGCGGCGGATTTCCTTTCACCCGGGCGCGCCCATGTGTCGGGATTATGGCAGAATTGACAGCGCAGCGGACAGCCAGAAAGAAAAATGACGAACCGGACGCCCGGTCCGTCCACGGAACCGAACGATTCCGTGGAATGGACAAAGCCAAAGCTGCTTCCGGCGCTGTAAGCGCCGGAAGCGTTTTCATGAGACAAACTCACAGAACCTCGTGGGCATTGCGCGCAATGACATCCAGCTGCTGCTCGCGGGTCAAATTGATGAACTTGACGGCATAGCCGGAAACGCGGACGGTGAAGTTCGCATATTCCTCTTTCTCGGGATGCTCCATGGCGTCCTTGAGCTTGTCGACGCCGAAGACATTCACGTTGAGGTGGTGCGCGCCTTGATCGAAGTAGCCGTCAAGCACAGTCACCAGCTTTTCGGAACGCTCGTTGTCGTCATGTCCCAACGCGTTCGGACTGATGGTCTGCGTGTTGGAAATGCCGTCCAGCGCGTGTTCATACGGAACCTTCGCAACGGAATTCAGGGAAGCCAGAAGTCCGTTCTTTTCCGCGCCATACGCAGGGTTTGCGCCCGGAGAGAACGGTTCGCCGGACTTGCGTCCGTCCGGCAGATCGCCCGTCGCCTTTCCATACACGACGTTGGAAGTGATTGTCAGAATGGAAGTCGTCGGCTCGGAATTGCGGTACGTGTGGTGCCGCTTGATCTTATCCATGAACGTCCGCAGAAGCCATACGGCGATTTCGTCGGCGCGCTCGTCGTCGTTTCCGTAGCGCGGGAAGTCGCCCTGAATGTCGAACGACTTCGTAAGTCCGGTCGCAGGATCGCGGACGACCTTAACCTTCGCATATTTGATTGCGGAAATGGAATCGACGACATGGGAGAATCCCGCGATGCCCGTTGCAAACGTGCGGCGCACATCGGTGTCGATGAGCGCAAGCTCCGCCGCCTCGTAGTAATATTTGTCGTGCATATAGTGAATCAGATTCAGAACATTCACGTACAAGCCGGAAAGCCAGTCAAGCATCCGGTCATAGCTCTGCATGAACTCGTTGTAGTCCAGATATTCGGACGTGATCGGCTTGTACGCCGGCCCGACCTGCATTCCAGACATTTCGTCCACGCCGCCGTTGATGGCGTACAGCATCGCCTTCGCAAGGTTCGCGCGCGCGCCGAAGAACTGCATCTCCTTTCCCGTCTGCGTCGCGGAAACGCAGCAGCAGATGGAGTAATCGTCGCCCCAAATCGGACGCATAACGTCGTCGTTCTCATACTGGATGGAGGACGTTTTGACGCTGATGTACGCGGCGTACTTCTTGAATTCATCGTTCAAGCGGGAGGAATAGAGAACCGTCAGGTTCGGCTCCGGGGAAGGCCCCATGTTCTCAAGCGTGTGGAGGAAGCGGAAGTCGTTCTTGGTAACCATGGAACGTCCGTCCTGTCCAAGCCCCGCAACCTCAAGCGTCGCCCAAATCGGATCGCCGGAGAACAGCTCGTTGTACGACTTGATGCGCGCAAATTTGACCATGCGGAACTTCATGACGATGTGGTCGACCAGCTCCTGCGCCTCTTTTTCAGTCAGGACGCCGTTCTTCAGATCGCGCTCGATATAAA
>CAMWPF010000019.1 GCA_947176045.1 uncultured Treponema sp.
GTATGAAGACCAAGTCCGCATGAATTCGGTATCGGACGTCTTTCAGAAACAGTCCTGCCCGCTGCTGCCTTTTTTCTTCGATAAATAGTTCCGCGCCCTTTTCAGTTGCAACGGCGCCGACTTCGTTCCGCCGGAGGTTCATCCATTTGATGGGATTCAGTATTTCGATTTTCGTTATCCTCCAATAGAAGGCGGGCTTCCAAAACACCGCTTCAAAAATCGCCCGTGCGGCTGACGGCGTCATTATGTCGTAGCTGACCCGCTCGACTTTCATTTCAGGCCGCGTGAAGCAGGCGTAATCGCCCCATACTTCAAGGCAGAATGATTTGTCAAAAAATTCTTTCATGACGTTCCCCCTTAGAAAATATAAGTGCTGTATGATTTGACGGAATCAGCAGCAAGGCCTTTGCCATATTGATACAGGTTTTCATCGTCCGGCGCTTGAACAAAAATTCCGTCGAACGGCTCTATTATTCTGCCGAGGCGTGCCAGTTCTGCTATTTCTGTTTTTGGAAGATTGACAGAATATCTTCCCAGCTTTCTCATGAGCCGCTTGTCCGGCCCTTGGTTCATCAGTTGGGCGAGCAGGCCGTCGTTTGACTTCTTTGTTTTTGGAGAGAAGTAGCGGATGATGACCGGCTTCTGGAAGCTGTCATTTATCAGCCGGTAGTTGTCCGACAGCGTCCTGAACTGAAAGATGCCGTCTTCGTTTTCGTCCAGCATGCAGTCTGCAAATTTGGGCTTGTCGAAATCATTTACGGATGCGTAGAAATGCTTGAAGTATTCTTTGTATAGGCTGGGCGTCAGTTCGAGATTGTAGTTGTATTTCCGCAGCAGATCCCTCGTAGCGTCCGCCCCCTTTCTCAGTAGTCCGGCCGGAGTTTCCGTCGGCGGCTCAAACAGGTGCACGGTGCCAAATTCTGCCAGCCTGCCCTCCCTGTTGCACCGACCTGCGGATTGGGCGATGGAGTCCACTCCCGCCATAGCCCTGAATACGACAGGAAAATCAATGTCAACGCCGCATTCAATGAGCTGGGTGCTTATCACCCGCACGGTTTTATTGTTCTTCACTTTTTGCTTTATTTCAGAAATGGCTTCCGAACGTTCTTCCGCGCACATCAGCGCAGACAAATGATATGTTCCCTCGGGCATCAGCCCATGAAGCTCACGGCAGTCCTTCCGGGTTTGCACAATGCATAGAACCTGGTTGTATTTTACGAGCTTGTCCGCAATTGCGTTCCAGCCGGCTATTTTTTCATGGGCGCAGGTTGCGTCTATTTGTACGCGCTTTAATTGCTCCGCCAGTTCCTCAGGATGTTCAATTATTGGAACCACCGCGTTTTCTGGTATGCCGGAGAATGCGGCGGCGTTGGAGCCTATGGTTCCTTCCAGCGCAGGCTGCGTTGCCGTGCACAAGACGACGGAAGCCCCGAAGCAGCTGACAAGCCCCTTCAAGGCAGAGAGAATGGATTTCAAATATTCGGGAGGAAGCATTTGGACTTCATCCAGAATGATGACGGAGTCGACAATGTTGTGAAGCTTCCTGCATCTTGAGCTGTGCGCGTTGAACAGCGATTCAAACAGCTGGACGTTCGTCGTTACAATGATAGGGGCGTCCCAGTTTTCTGCCGCCAGCTTCTGCTTTCTGTATGAATCTGATTCGTCGTTTCCATCAAAATCAAAGTTGGAATGATGCTCCAGAACAGCTTCTTCTCCAAACAGGAAGGTTCCAGCTTTCTTTCTTCTTTTGATTTCTGCGTTGTCGTCTGTTCCGTATTTATAGACGGTGGCCGTCTGTTCAATGATGCTTGTGTAGGGAATGGCCAATATAATGCGTCTCTTGCCGTGCGTTGCCGCATGATGCAGGGCGAATGCCATGGATGCAAGCGTCTTGCCGCCGCCGGTCGGAACGTTCAGGGAGTAGAAGCCCGGCTTCAAGCTGGATTTTTCAACGCACGCATCGTATATGGCTTTTCTGATGGCGTTTATTTTCGAATTGCTGCACGAAGACTGCTTTTCCTTCATGTATGATTCGAACTTGCATTTCAACTCTTCCAAACTGCTGTGGGAGCCGCGCAGGCTGCTGGCTTCCGGCTCCATGAATTCTTCGGTATCCAAAAAGTCTGCGTCCACAAGGCAGGAATACAGCATCCTGATCCAAAGATGGTATTGTTCTAGAAGTTCCTGCCGGCTGCTTTCGGACGGATTGTTTTTTCCGAACGGAATGGATGCCGGCATTCTTTCCGCGGCAATTTCCGTGAGGGACGGTTCATTCGCTATGCAGGCTGTCTGCCGGTTCCTCTTGCCGTCGTTTTTTTCATCCAGAAGGATGCTTTTCAGTGAAGTGCCGGAGCCTTCATGCCAGTCGGGAAGCCCTGCATGATGCCCTGCAATCAAATAGGGGATGACTTTTTCAAACGGACGCATCTTTTTGTCAAGATGCTTGAATGCCAGCGCCGCTCCTGCTTCGCTATGGTTTATTGACCGGCTTGTTTTTCCGGCGATGTACATCTGCCATTCGGGCATTGCCTTTCCTAGATCATGCCATAGTCCCGCGATTTCAGCCCAATCGGCATTGTTGAAGTCTGAAGCGAATTGCTTTGCCAGCTCGGCGACGTTCTTTAAATGCTCATTTAAAGGCTGCGTCCGGCCAGAAGCGATATGGGCTATGTTGCTGTGTGGCGGCAGGCACGCGCGGACGCTTTCGGTTTCCATTTTTTAATTATAGCATTGGTTTTTCCAGCCTGCCATAAAAATGTTTTGAAGGACGGCAGAAAAAATTATGCGGCTCAAGCCTGCCGCGTTACTATTCATAACTGCGGAAAAATTCTACAATGGCGGAAGCGTCTTTTTTCTGTCATAGTTTGCGCGGGAGGTTTGCAATGAGGCTGAAGGAAGTTCCGGTCGGCATGGACGGCGATTATATAAAGTGGGATCCGAAATTTGAGATTGGCATTCCGGTCATCGACGAGCAGCATAAGAAGCTCGTCGAACTGTGCAACGCGTCCTATCAGGCGTTGATTCAAGGGAGCGCGGAAAACAGTTCGTGGGAACGCTCCCTTTCCGGCGCGCTTCGCGAATGCGTGGAGTATGTGCAGACGCACTTCAAGAACGAAGAGACGCTGATGAAGGCGTGCGGGTATTCCGGCTTTCCGGAGCACAAGCGGATGCACGATTCCTTCATTAAAAAAATTCTGGAGGCGTCGGGAACGTTCGGCGCCGCGAACGCGGCAACCGCATTCAAATTCGTTAAGTTCCTCTACGACTGGATTTTGTCGCACATCGCGCATGAGGACAAGCTGTATGTGCAGAGCGTCCTCGAATTCTACCGGCAGCGCAAGAATTCCGGGCAGTAGCGGCGGACGGGGTTCTGGCGGCTTGTAGCGTCCGGCTTCCAAAAGCTCGATTCCCGTTCGTATTTCCCCGTACTGGTATGTGTATCTCGCAGACGGACTGGACGGCGGCGCAGAAGCTATGTCGCGCCGGGCGCCGATGTTTCGGAGCGGAACATGTCCACGCCGGGGCGCTCCTTGCGGCAAAGTACAGGAAGGGCTGGCTGGGCGCGCCCGCGCTTTTTTCGGCGGCGTACAGAAAAGCAGTTCCGCCATCTTGACCATCGGCACTACCACTAGTATACTGGGATTCATTCTTACACTATATCTAGCGTTTTGATGGGAGGCGAAGCGGATGAAGATTATCAAGCGGAACGGCGAAGAAGCTGTTTTTGACATTCAGAAGATTTCGACGGCGATTTCAAAGGCCAACAAGGAAGTTCCGGCCGCCGAGCAGCTTTCCGCGGCGCAGATTCAAGAAATGTCGGAGCGCATCGAAGACGTCTGCAAGGCGAGCGCGATCGAAATGAATGTCGAGGCGATTCAGGATTTGGTCGAGCGAGAGATTATGAAGGCCGGCGCCTTTTCCATCGCGAAAATCTACATCACGTACCGCTACCGCCACGAGCTGATGCGGAAGGCGAATTCCACCGACCAGCAGATTCTGACGCTGCTGGAATGCTGCAACGAGGAAGTCAAGCAGGAAAATTCAAACAAGAATTCGACGGTGGTCAGCGTGCAGCGCGACTATATGGCGGGCGAAGTCAGCAAGGACATCACGAAGCGCTTCCTGCTTGACGAGGACATCGTGGCGGCGCACGAAAAGGGCATCATCCACTTCCATGACGCCGACTATTTCGCGCAGCATATGCACAACTGCGACCTGGTGAATCTGGAGGATATGCTCCAGAACGGAACGGTCATCAGCGGAACCAAAATCGACACGCCGCATTCATTTTCGACCGCCTGCAACATCGCGACGCAGATCATCGCGCAGGTCGCCAGCTCCCAGTACGGCGGGCAGAGCGTTTCGCTCACGCACCTTGCGCCGTTCGTAGATATAAGCCGCCGGAAAATCGCGCGCGAACTTCAGGAAATCGAGCGCGACACCGGCGTCCAGTACACGCCGGAGCAGTTCAAGCAGATTGTGGACCGGCGGCTTGCGGACGAAATCGCTCGCGGCGTCCAGACGATTCAGTATCAAGTCGTTACGCTCATGACGACGAACGGGCAGAGTCCGTTCGTAACTGTATTCATGTACCTCAACGAGGCGAAGAACGAGCAGGAAAAGCAGGATCTGGCGCTGATCATCGAGGAAGTCCTCCGCCAGCGCTATCAGGGCGTCAAGAATGAGAAGGGCTTCTGGGTTGCGCCCGCGTTCCCGAAGCTGATTTACGTTTTGGAGCCGGACAACATCGAGCCCGGCTCGCGGTTCTACTATCTTACGGAGCTTGCGGCAAAATGCACGGCGCGGCGGCTTGTTCCCGACTACATCTCCGAGAAGAAGATGCTTGAACTGAAGGAAGGCAGCTGCTATCCGTGCATGGGCTGCCGCTCCTTCCTGACTGTCTACCGGGACGAGGGCGGCAGGCCGAAATTCTACGGCAGGTTCAATCAGGGCGTCGTAACGCTGAACCTTGTGGACGTCGCCTGTTCTTCCGGCGGCGACAAGGAGAAATTCTGGCGGATTTTCGACGAGCGGCTTGAGCTGTGCCGCCGGGCCTTGATGGTCCGGCACAACCGCCTGCGCGGAACGCCGTCGGACGTGGCTCCGATCCTGTGGCAGAACGGCGCGCTCGCGCGGCTCAAGAAGGGCGAGGTGATAGACAGGCTGCTGTACAACGGCTATTCGACAATCTCCCTCGGCTATGCGGGATTGTGCGAGTGCGTCCGCTACATGACCGGAAGTCCGCACACCGATCCGTCCGTGACGCCGTTCGCGATGGACGTGATGCGCCACATGAACGAGGCGTGCGCGCGGTGGCGCGAGGAGACGTCGATCGCGTTCTCGCTGTACGGAACGCCGCTTGAAAGTACGACGTATAAATTCGCAAAGTGCCTCAAGCTCCGCTTTGGGGAAATTGAAGGCGTTACTGACAAAAACTACATCACGAACAGCTACCATGTCCACGTAACGGAGCCGATGAACGCCTTCGAGAAGCTGTCGTTCGAGGCGAAATTCCAGGAGCTGTCGCCCGGCGGCGCCGTGAGCTACGTCGAAGTTCCGAACATGGAGAACAACATTCCGGCGGTGATGGCGGTGCTCCGCCATATTTACGAGAACATCATGTATGCCGAACTGAATACGAAGAGCGACTGCTGCCAGAGCTGCGGCTACAACGGCGAAATTCAAATTGTAACCGACAACGACGGAAAGCTGGTTTGGGAATGCCCGAACTGCGGCAACCGCGACCAGACGACGATGAACGTCGCGCGGCGGACGTGCGGCTACATCGGGACGCAGTACTGGAACCAGGGGCGCACGCAGGAAATCAAAGAGCGCGTGCTTCATCTGTAGTTCGGACGGCGCGGCGTATGCATTACGGGAACATCAAGAAGACCGACATCGCCGACGGCGAGGGCGTCCGCGTGGCGCTGTTCGTGTCCGGCTGCCGGAACGCCTGCAAGGGCTGCTTCAATCCCGAGACGTGGGACTTCCGCTACGGCAGGCCGTTCACGGCGGACACCGAAGCCGAAATTCTTGCGGCGCTGGAGCCGGACTATATCCGCGGGCTGACTGTTTTGGGCGGCGAACCGTTCGAGGAGGAGAACCAGCGCGTCCTCGCGCCGTTCTTGGAGCGGGTGCGCCGCGCCTTTCCCGGCAAGGACGTCTGGTGCTATACTGGCTATGTGCTTGAATCAGACCTGCTGGCGGCGGACGGCCGCAAGCGCGGCGCGTTCACCGACCGGATGCTCGCCTGCATCGACGTCCTTGTGGACGGACCGTTCATTGAGGCGCAGAAGGACATCACGCTTTCCTTCCGCGGCTCGCGCAACCAGCGCATCATCAACCTGCGCGGGCTGCGTCTTCATTCTTATTGATGATTCTGGATTCAAATGCTCCCGTGGCAATGTCGATGTAGCGGACGAACAGCGAGACCTTGTTGTCGGCGTCGAGCGCGTTCCAGATTGTTCCGGCGAATTCGTCGATGGACGCTCCGCCGATTTCCACCGGCACCGGCTCCCCCTCGAAGCTGGGCAGCGGCGCGCCGTCTCCGCGGTAGGTGTGTATGAAGCGCCCCGTTCCGGCGCGCGGCTTTTCGTAGGCGAACGTGAAGCGCTGGCATGATTCCGGGCTTCCGCAGTCGCTTTTAAGGATGGACAGCGCGAAGCCGAACGAGCCGCCTTCAACATGGAGGACGCCCGAAATGCGCGGCGTGTAGTTCGGTGCGTCCGGCTCGAATTCCCGGCTCCGCAGCGACTGCTCGAACGTCAGCTGCCGGGCAAGCCCTTCGCAGATGGTGTCCGTCTGGTCGCCGTTGGTGACGATTGTCCTCGTGCCGAGGACGCGGACGGGCGCGTAGATGATGAGGCTCGGATCTTGCAGCTTCGCCGGATCGAACGCCTGCGTGCGGATGCCGTCCCCGTCCTCCACGAAGATGCGGTTGCGGCTGTTTTCGCTGCGCCCCATGATGAAATAGGCGGCGACGGCGTGCGTTCCGCCGGCAGACGTTCCGATTATAATTCCCCGTCCGGGATATTTATTCGCGGCGAGAAGTGTTTCCAAGGGTTGCGTTGTCATGTCGGCTCCTGCTTTGCTCGTTTTCCAGCATGATACCAAAAAATCCGGCGGCTTGCAATGTTCCCGGCGCGGACTGCCAGTTGATTTTTTCCGCGAGTTCTGCTATGCTGTTCCAATCTTTACGGAACTCCGTCGGAAAGGAGGTGAACACAGATGGCTACGATTATTGTAGAAGATTCAGAGAATCTTGAAAAGGCAATCAAGCGCTTCAAGAGGATGGTCGAAAAAGAAGGCATTATCCGCGAATTCAAGAAGCGCGAGTATTATGAAAAGCCGTCCACAATTCTGAACCGTAAGAACAAGGCGCTCCAGCGCAAGCTTATGAAGAAGAACCGCAAGACGCATGATTCCAAATCATCGTATTGATTCGTGCATCAGGCGGAAGGCTCCGGCCGTTCGGCCGGAGCTCTTTTTCATCCCCTTCCTTATTTTTTCCCTGTTCATTTTTTCCTGCGCGTCTGTTCCGCCGGGCGGCGCCGCTTCCATGGAAGTTCCGGCGCCTTCTTCCGTAGATGCGTCCGGGTGGGAATGGATTGCCGTCGCAGACGGCATCAGCCGTACCTTTGCGTCCATGCCGGGCAGAGCGTCATACCATGTCGTCCGCATCGATCTGTCTGTTCCGGGGCTTGAAATCTATATGGCGCCGGAATCTTCTGGCTGGCAGAAGCCGGTTTCTGTGGCGCGCCGCGCGCGTGAGCTTTCCGCGGATGCCGCCATCAATTCCGTGCCGTTCCATGCGGCGCACCCGCTGCTCCCGTGGTCGGACGTCATGCCGGCGGGCGTCGTGTACAGCCGCGGCGTGCTTGTCGCCGGACCGGCAGATTCGTATTGCGCCGCCGCGTTCTTCCGGGAGGCTGACGGAGGCTTCCGTGCTGAAATTTTCGATTCGCAGGCGGAGCTGGCGCTGCTTTCGGAGGAGCCGGAGCTGGCTGTCGGCGGTTTTTGGACGATTCTGCGCGGCGGGCAGAAGGCGTCGTTCAGCGGGCGCAAGGACTTTCGTTCCGCGTTGGGAACCGCCGATGGCGGCAGGACGATATTCCTGCTGTGCGGAAAGAAGCTGTCGTTCATGGACTGCGCCGATATTCTTGCGGCGTTGGGCGCCGACTGCGCGATGCAGTTCGACGGCGGCAGCTCCTGCTGCCTTTTTGCAGGCGGCTCGGTGCTTCTGCGCGGCGTTCCGTCCCGGAATGTCGCCGGAGCGCTGTTCTTTGCTGCGGGCGGTGCGGGAAAATAGAACTTTTTTCTGCAAAGAGAATAATTGACGGATTGATAGTATCGTTCTATAATTTGCTATTATGGGATTGGCTATTGTTACAAAGCAGTTGTTGGACAACTACTATGATTTGTATCAGGGAACGGAAATTATTTTTACGAAGGACATCCTCCGCTCCCTGCGGATTGATCCACGACGGGTGTATGTAAAGTGCGCTGGCGGACAGTGGCCGTGCATCATCAATTCCTCTTCCTTTCAAATGGCAAAAATCATCATCGGAACGGCGGGCGGAGCCTTCCAGCAGATTGCAAAGAAGGACGCGCCGTCTGTAAACCTGCAATATTGCTTCATCGAAGAAGACGGTTCGCCGCTCAAATTTTATGTTACGTGCCGCGTTGCAGGAATCGCGCCGTATATGAATTCCCAAGAGCTTGCCGTCATCACGCTGTCTTTTACGCAGCGTCCGCCTGACGATTTGATTGCGAAGCTCGGCGCGCTCATCGACGCGAACGCGTCTTTCATCAACCGCCGCGAGGAGCGCATCGCCATCAACGACAATACAAAGCGCCGGATCGGGCTGGACAAGAAGGAGTCCACCGTCTACATTCAGGGCGTCCCGCGGCGCTGCATCTTGTGGAACATTTCATTTTCCGGCGCGAAGATTGTCATTCTGGGCATTCCGAAATTCATCGAAGGAAAGGAATGCGTCATACGCTTCATGTTTTCCGATCCTGATGAAGTCGTAGACGTCAAGGGAACGGTTGTCAAGGCGGAGCTGGTTGAAGGCCGTGAGGATTTGGTTTCCGTCGGAATCAAGTACGATGAGGCGTCCGTCCCGCTTGCCTACAAGATACGGATAAACGAATATCTTTCCAACAACCGCAAGGCGCTTTTGGATGTATCGGAAAAGATTCAGTCCGCCGGCAAGGACGACGAGTCCATCGTAGCGGCTGGCGCCGCCGCGGAAGCGGCCGAACACTGACGTTCGGCGGATTCTCCACCTTTTTTCAGGAAGCTGCATGGGTTCTGCACATTCTCTAGATTTGGTTTATTTCATTTCGGTGCCGGAAGGCTTTCAGCTGTCGCCGTCGGCATTTCCGATTGACGTTTCGATTCCGCTTCCTGTCCAGAAGAAGGACGAGGATGCGCCGGGAAATTTCAACATGAAGGAGCTGGCGCCGGAGCAGGTTCTTGCGGGAATCCTGACGGTGCTTGCCTACGACCGGCACAATCCGCATACGGACTACTACCGTTCGATTGTTGTAAAGGCGCGCCCGGACATCAAGAAGGAATTGACGGAAGCCGCCATCCTCAAGGCGAAAAATGAAGACTGGGAGCTGGCTGAGGAGCTTTTTATAACGCTCCGCGGCTTGGATCCGGAAGATCCGGCCGCCGCGCTGAATATGGCGCTTTTTCTGGACCAGCGGGCGGAGTCATACCGCCGTTCCGGACTGCATGAGGACGCCGATGCCTACGACAACGACGCGCTGCAATACTATGCGGAGGCGATGGACGCCGAGCCGCCGCTGCCGGACGCGTATTTCAACGCAGGTTTTTTCTATATGAAGCAGCATGATTTTCATGAGGCGAAGGGCTGCTTTGAAACATTCCTCGCGCTGACGTGCGATGCGAAGGACGAGGAGCTGGGCGAGAACGGCATCTACAAGAAGGAGCGTGCGCAGGAAGTCATCGACGCCATCAGCAACGGAAACATGGACGACGAGGCGTTCCGCAGCGCCTACCAGCTGATTTCGTCAGGACAGGAAGAAAAAGGCTTGGAGCGGCTCCGCGGATTCCTTCAGAACAATCCGAAGGTCTGGAACGCGTGGTTCCTGCTGGGCTGGGGGCTTCGCCGCCTGGAGCGATGGCAGGAGGCCCGCCAGGCGTTCGAACAGGCGGTTTCCTGCGGCGGCGACGGCAGCGCGGACACGCACAACGAGCTGGCAATCTGCCTCATGGAATTGCAGGATGCTGCCGGCGCGAAGCGCCAGCTCCTGCGCGCCCTCGCCCTTGCGCCGGAGGATGCGAAAATCATTTCAAACCTGGGGTTTCTGGCGCTCAAAGAGGGCGACCGTCAGGAGGCGCGGCGTTTTTTTGCAACGGTGCTGGAATACGCGCCTGACGACGCGATCGCCGCGGCTGAGCTGGCGAAGCTTGAGGCCGGCAGCTGACCGCGCCCGCCGTCCGTTCTGGTCCGTGCGGACGGCTTCTTGCCTCGGTGCGCGCGCTGTGGCGTGTTGATTGCAAAACCTCCATAAAAACAGTAAGATGTCAACTAATTATGTGGAGGCCGTATGTCTGATAAATCTGTAGAAATTCTTGATTCGACGTTGCGCGACGGAGCGCAGGGGGAGGGCATCAGCTTTTCCGTTCAGGACAAGATTCACATTTGTCAGGCGCTCGACGACCTTGGGGTTGCGTTCATCGAAGCGGGAAATCCCGGCTCCAATCCCAAGGACATGGAATTCTTTCAGGAGATGAAGCGGATTCCGCTTGCGTCCGCACGGCTGTGCGCGTTCGGTTCGACGCGCCGCAAGGAAATCCGCTGTGCGGAGGACGCGAACCTTCAGAGCCTGCTTGCCGCGGATACGGAATGGGTCGTCATTTTCGGAAAGTCGTGGACGTTCCAAGTGACGGACATCATCCGCACGACGCTTGAGGAAAACCTCGCCATGATCCGCGACACGTGCGCGTATCTGCGGGAGAACGGCCGCCGCGTCATTTACGACGCGGAGCATTTTTTCACCGGGTTCCAGGCCGACCGCGAGTATGCGCTCAAGACGCTCGGCGCGGCTGCGGACGGCGGCGCCGAGGTGCTGAGCCTGTGCGAGACGAAGGGTGGCTGCATGCTTTCCGACTGCCGCGAGGCGGTTTCGGCGGTCGTGGCGCAGTATGCCGGGCGCGCGAAGATTGGAATCCACGCGCACAATGACAGCGGGCTTGCGGTCGCCAACTCGTTGGTTGCGGTGGAGGCGGGAGCGCGCCACGTCCAGGGAACGCTGCTCGGCTTCGGAGAGCGTACGGGCAACGCGAACCTTTCATGCATCATTCCCGACTTGCAGCTCAAGATGGGCTTTTCCTGCATTTCCGCTGAAAAGCTTGCGGAACTGACGCCGATCGCCAAGCGCGTCGCGGAAATCACGAACATCGCGCTGAATCCGCAGCTTCCGTTCGTCGGCGGGAGCGCGTTCAGCCACAAGGCGGGGATGCACATCGACGCGGTTTTGAAGAATCCTGCGGCGTACGAGCATATTGCGCCGGAGTCGGTTGGAAACGCGCGCGTGTTCCTCATGAGCGAAGTTGCCGGCCGTTCCACCATCATCGAAAAGGTGCAGAAAATCGATCCGTCTGTCAAAAAGGACGATCCTGTTGTTTCGGAAATCGTGCAGAAGATGAAGCAGCTGGAATTCGAGGGCTATCAGTTCGAAGGCGCGGACGGCAGCTTCGAGCTGCTGATGCGCAGGCTGCTGGGACGGTACCGCCCGTTCTTCAAGCTGCACTACTACCAGACGAACGGCGTCAATCCGCGCCCGGAGGAAGGCGTCTGCGCGTGCGCCCAAATCAAGCTGGAGGTGGACGGCCAGATTGAAGTAACGGCTGGCGAGGGCGACGGTCCGGTCAACGCGCTTGACATCGCGCTGCGGAAGGCGCTCTGCCGATTTTATCCGGCGGTTTCCTGCATCCGGCTCACGGACTACAAGGTGCGCGTCTTGGACGGAAAGTCCGCGACGGCGGCGCGGGTGCGCGTTCTGATTGAAAGTTCTGACGGCGATTCGTCATGGACGACGGTCGGCGTTTCCAGCGACGTCATGGAGGCATCATGGCTGGCGCTGTGCGATTCATTTGAATACAAGCTCATCAAGGATATTGAACGGCATCTGCGGCGCGGCTAGCCGCGCCGGATTCGGGCGTCCGTCCGATTCGTTGACTAAAATCAGGCAATCCGCTATGATGATAGCCCATGCTCACAATGAGCGTTGTTGCGTCTTTTTGAAAATTCGGAATCTGCGCGTATGCACGGATTCTTTGGAGGTATACATGGTCAAAATCAGACTTAAGAGATTCGGTACGCAGAAGCGTCCGTACTACCGCGTCGTAGTGCAGGACGCCCGCAAGCCGCGCGACGGCAAGTGCATCGAGGAAATCGGTACGTTCATGCCGATTGAGGCGGAGGAACGGCAAGTTTCCATCGACCTTGAGCGCGCGAAATACTGGATCGGCGTGGGCGCTCAGCCTACGGAAACAGTTGCCAGACTGATGAACCTGCAGGCCAAAAAGCAGTCCAACTAGTTCCGGGGATACAACATGGAAAAAGACCTGATAGAATACATTGCGAAATCATTGGTCGATGATCCATCTGCTGTCTCGGTACGTGAAACTGAAGGCGAAAAAGGTATGGTTCTTCAACTGAAAGTTGCTGAAAACGACATCGGCAAGGTCATCGGTAAGTACGGCCGTATCGCGAAAGCCATGCGGACAGTCTTGAGCGCCTCCGCAACAAAGGAAGGAAGGCGCTACAGCCTTGACATCTTGGACTGAGCTACCGATGGGTGAAGGGCAGCTGATTGTTGGATTCATCCGCGGGCCG
>CAMWPF010000020.1 GCA_947176045.1 uncultured Treponema sp.
GGTTTGCGCTGATTGCAGACAAGTTGGCAGCCACGACATTTTCTGCCACGATGCGTCCTGAACCAGTCTGATAGACTTGCGGACAAATCAGAAGAAGGGCCGCATGTTCTGGCACGGAGCCATCGTTTGATATGCGCAGCCTCGTCTCCGTGCATCTCGGCAGCAGCTGCACCGCAAACACTTGGTATGATTCGTCTGTATATGAAGGGGCGGGAATGTTCCTTGCAGGAATCCCGGAAACGCCCTCTCCGTCGGAAGTGACGCATCCAGTATCGACATTGGAGCCGATTATATACGTCGTGAAATACTTCCGCCCGTCCGAGCGGAAATTGCTGACAAAGCACGCATCGCTGCCTGTATCGTTGTAGAACCACTGCTTCTTGACAAAATCCCATCGGTACCGGCGGTATGATTCCCCGCCTTTGACGCCTGCGCCGACAGACTGTCCATTGCTTTCACCCGCACCTGAAAATTCAAGTCCAAATTTGAATTCATACACAGCGTCCGCAAGAATTTGAAACGGATTGCTGTCCGCCTCGTTTTTGCCAGCCAGCAGTCCGACGACAAAGCCTGTTTCCGCGTCTTCGGCAGTCGTCAGCCCTTCCGTCCAGCCATCGACAGACCTTTCATCCGGCTTTTCGCGCACCAATGAATTCACAAGGTTGGTTGCAAGGACGTTGAGCTTGTCGATCGTCACGGCTGACGGCGCGAGCTTTTCCGTCGTTATTGATGACTGGACAATGTCCTCCACACCGGAAGCGGTCGCAAGGACGATCAGCGATTGGGAATATTCCGACTTGTTTTCTTTGGAGGTTTTGGTTATGGCGCGGACGCGGAAGCGGTAGGTTGTATTTTCCGGACGTCCCGCCGCCTGTCCTGACAGCGGCACCACTTGGAAGTGCTGGCTGCTGTACATATCCGTATCTTCATCCATCTCGCCCTGCCATGCGCTTTCGTCGAGATACGCGTCGTCGGAATTCCCGCAGGAATACCAGTCCTCCCCGTTGCGGCTGATCTGCACCTCGTACCGCAGCCACCCCCAATACGAATTGTCCGCATGGATGGAGAATCCGACAGTCCGCTTGCTCGCCGATGCATCCAGCTTTGGAACGGCAGGAAGCCATGTCAGGTAGTTTTCGCTGTTGTACCTCGCCGCATCAGATTCAGCGGCGTTGCCAGATTCGTTGGACGCCTCTACGGTGAATTTCCATTCTTCTGTCAAAAAGTCTGATTTTTCAGGGTATTCGCCTATGGTTCGATCGAAATAATACGTGTAGCTGGTGCCACTGTATGCTGTTGCAACGGTCTCCCCGTTCCTTTTTACACGGAAGATGGTTGTCCCATAAATATCTTTATTTTCTGCCTTATTCCCTGCCTTCCACGCCAGAGCGATATACTCTTTCTCTGCGAGCGCAGTGACGCCAGTTGGTGCTACAGGCTTCCACGTGCCGTACTGGGACACATCGACGGAAACCTCTTCGCTCCATTCGCTGGCCGTACCGCTTCCGTTGTGCGTCCTCGCCCTGACCTTCCACAGAGCAAGATCTTCTGCTTCCGGATAGCCGTCATCAGTTCGGTCGAACTGATATGTTCCGGACACATCCCCGAATACCGTGCTTGCCGGCGCGCCATGCTTGCTGATTTCGTAGGTCACGTAGGATCTCGTATCAAGTTTGGACGAATCAGGATTGTAGCCCAATCTGATTTCGTCTTTCGACGCAATTGCATACACCCCTGTCGGCACAAGCGGCGGCCCGCCAACAATGATCTGCACTTGTTCAGCGGTGGGCAGGGGCGGCTGCCAGTCGCCCTCAAGTATGCTGGCGGCAGTCTTGGTGGAAATCCAACGACTCTGCGCCGTGTGGATTGCGTGCCAGCCGCCGGAAGTTCCATCACCTGTCGGCTTGGCAGGCCTTGCTTCGCTGTCATGGTAGACGGAAAACGTCTGCCACTTGGAAATATCCGCAGTTCCGCTGTCAGTGATGCCGCCAAGCGTGATCTTGCTTACGAACGGCGGCGGCTGATAGCCGGGTATGTCCACATCGAAAATTTCCGGCGCATAATCGACCGCCGTAATTTCTGCCGTCAGGTTCTCAGCCGGCTGGATAGATGTGATGATCAGCGGCAGCGTCGTCTTGCCGCGGATTCCGAACGTAAACAGGTCGCCGGGTTCTGGCACCGAGCCTTCTTCCGGCACGGATGTAAAATAGCAGCGCCTTTCTGCAAGGCCCGTATTCTCGCAATTTAAATTCAACAGGCGTCCGTCCGACTTGCGGATGCGCAGTCCGTAGTCTTCCGCCGTCTCAAACGGCAGCACTGTGTCAGATATAATGCCGACTACCAATCCTCCTGCATTCCTGATCGTTTCCTTGACCCGCCCATAAGCGACTCCTGTCAACGCAAGGTCGCCGGCATATTCAATCAAGTCTCCCTTCTGGCACATGAGGTATTCGATATCGCATTGTATAGTGTAAACAGACTTGCGGTTGTTTGACACGCCGGCCTGATATTTCGCATAAATGTACAGCTGCGATGGGTTGGTAATGCCCCAGACAGATGTCTCCTGCCTGGATTTCCGAGGTTCGTCCTTATTGTAGTAGCTGCGAGTATTTTGAACATACCCGCTCGTTTCGTCGATGAAGTTGTAGTCGATCTGATCCGGTATGTCCGGCAGCAGGATGGATTCAGAAAAGCTGATCGTGTTGCGCGGCGTGAAGAGCTGCACCGGCGCATCTTTGTATGTATCAATGACGACGGAGAATTTGCCGTCCGTCTTTGTGATGGCTCCGCGTCCGACGCGCGCGATGGACATATACAGGGAGCTGATGGTCATGGACTCCGTCATCACCGCATTGAAGTAGTAGTGGTGATCTTCGCAGAATTGCCAGAACCGCTCGAACGCCGGCCAGTCTATATCATCGTCAGAAACTGGAGTCGAATTTATCTTCCCGCGCAGCACAAAGAGTATTTCCGACGCAGGATTCCTTGTCGCCCGGGCAGTCCATACATTCGGACCGCTTCCGGATCCATTGTAATCCGGGATGACGGATGTGATTATGCAGTTGAGATTGTCGATGACGCCCTGCGCCATATCGGACGCCTTGATTTCTGTTGAAAGGAGGAGGAGGTCTTTCCGCCGATCTTCATTGACCGGTGCGTCCCATGTATATGTACGGATGGAGCCGACATACACGCTGTCAATGTAATCGTTTCCTTCCCGATCCTCCGTGACGCGTTCGACTTTGACTGTATATTTGCCAGACGGCAGATTCTTGACCGACGCCGAATACCGCAAGGTATGCGTCTCTTTCTGATTCAGCTTCCATTCCTTGATGGGCTTGTACTGGCTGTCGTCAGCCTCTTCGGGCTTGTACCATGCTGCCACCTCGCAATCCAGATAGTCTACTGCATTTTTGTCATTGTACTTGAACAGCCCGGAATAAAAAAAGATGTCTACATTGATGCTGCAGGCATTGTCAGCCGTAGTCCTGATGATGGCGCCAGATGCGCCTGTATCATTGGTGTGCTTGAGCACGGCATTGAGCATGATTTCCTTGACGACCTTTTCGCCGTAGTAGGACAGTCCGCCGCCGCGGATGATTTTCATTCTGACAAGCGGATCAGCGCCGGACAGTATCTTGCTGATGTCCTTTGTCGCCGAAAAGTCGGTGATATTGGTATCACCAAGCTTGATTGTGTCCACGTCGATTTCCGCCGTATCATAGCCCAAACAAAACAGCTGGCGAATCCACTGCTCCCTGCCGCCGTCATCATCAGTGTCCGGGACGTAGGTGTAGGTCTTGCTTGCAATGTCTGTGCTGAAAAGATGCCGTCCGAATACGACCGGGATGGAGCCGTACTGGCGCTCCTGGTTCCGCGCGCCTCGGAGGGACGGATCCTGCTCCGGGGAAATCCTGTCCTGCACCGTCGGCTGGCTGATTTCAGTGTTATAAAGGACTACGCCGCCCACCGACATGGCTATGCCTGCCCCTATCAAGGCGGCTCCCAAGGCGGCTCCGACGTAGGGTATGAACAGGGCTGCAATTCCTGCCCCTATCATTCCAAGCCCTCCCCAGCCCATGCCCTTTCCTGCATCCTTTGTCTCATCCGGCAGGTTTCCGCCGTCGCCCTCCGGCAGGATGCGGATGTACACACGGCTTCCGTCCGGCGGCACGCGCTCAAAGTCCCCAACAATCAGCTCGTCCTCCACGAGGATGACGGCATTATTGATGTCGGTTCCCGTATTCAGCGACAGGAAGATATTCCGGATAGTGTCCTGGGCAACCTCGGAATCTTCAAACTCCTCCCGGAACGGATGGATGTGCGCGCGCAGCTTCAACGGCATAATACCCCTCAATCCGCTGCCTCAGGTCGGGATGCGTGACTCGCTGCAGCACTGTGCCTGCGGTGCGGATTGTATGCAGTATATAACCGCCGCCCGCATAAATCCCAATATGTGTCGGCCGTCCGAACCTGCGGATGACCGCCACATCCAGCAGCGCGGGAACGTCTTTCTGCCGCCCCGTCAGCAACGGAAGGTTCTGCTGGAAAAGCGGCGACGTCTCGTCCGCGTCCAGCGCGTCGCCGTATGCGGAGGAAAGATCGGGCAGCAGGATTCCCGCCTGCTCGTGCAGGACAAGCCGCACCAGTCCGTAGCAGTCGCACCCGCCGTGCGTCCTGCCGCCAGACATAAAAGGTATTCCGATGTAGTTTTTCGCCCAACCCGCAATCATACTTCCAGCCAGCTTTTATTAGAACAGCCCGGGAAAATTCTGCGGATTGTAGACGCCTTCAGGAATCTTGCGGTCATAGATGTAGAAGTCATACAGCTCCGCAGAGACGGTGTCCTGTATCGTGATGTTCCGCAGGATGAATTTCAGCGGCCCCCTCTCAATGACGTCTGGCGTCTGCGCCACGATGAGCGAAATCGTGCAGACAATCTGCTTGTTCAACGCCCGCTTGATGAGCTCCGCAATCTTGCGGTCAGTATTATCGATGATGATCCGGCACGGACTGACCGAGCCGTCCTCGTTCTGTTCCGGCAGGACGACCGTAAAGGCGCATGGCTGGTAGGTGGTTCCGCCGGAAACAACCGCCTCCGTGTTGTCCACAAAATAGAGGGACTGCATCCCTTCAACTGCAATTTCCGCCGTATGCAGGAATACGGCCGCCGTCTCTTCCTTCTGGAGTTCCTTCCGCGCGCTCTCGCTTATCATGCAAGCCTCTCAAGCGGGAGCGTCAGCTCCCAAAGTCCATCGTCATTTCCGTCCTCCGTGTAGGTATCGGTGAAGCGGAATTCCTCTACCTTGCCAGTCTGCGGATTTTTCATTGCAAACCGCAGCGTGCCATAGGCAATCGCATCCTTCCAGAACGCCTCGAATATTGTGCGATCCTCCTCCGTAAGAATCAGCCGTCCTGAAAACCGCTTGGGAACGGCCGTATACCGAAGCCGCTGTTTTGCCGGCCCCGCATCCATCTCTGTCCGGACAACAGGATTCTGGTACTGTCCGTTCAATCCGCCGAGCATCGGAATCTTGAGCGCCGACGGCCAGCTCGCAATAGTCATATGCCCCTCACTTTGACCCCGAACCGGGATGTCATGGATTTGTCAAGCTTGCCCTCCGCCACGCCGCGATTGACCGCGCCGATCATGACATCTATGATCCGTCCGCCGTCGGCGTTGTTTTTTTCCGATGTCTGCACATCTCCTTCCGTCGTGTAGATATTTATAGTCAGTCCGCATTCAGCCGTTCCATCGCCAGCCGATGCAGCGCCGGAAGCCGGTTCATACAGGCTGACGCCGAGCGAGCCGTCCGCGCCACGCCGCAGCGGGAGGACGGCTTCAGGCCCTGCTTCTCCCATAAGTCCAGTTCCGAATCCAGAGCCGCGGGCAAAGCGGAAGAACGTCGGGCTTGCGACAATTTGGTTTGTGAACGCGCCTCCTTTTGCGAACGCGCTGCAACCGCCGCCATATACGCCACCGAGCGCATTTGCCTCCAGCTCCCCATTCTCCGCTTCAGATATTTTGCCGTTTACGAACCCTTTGACGCCGGCAGCAACTCCGGCAGAGGCAATCAATCCAAGTCCGAGCGGCCATTGCCCGCCCGCGATAAGCTGCAGCCCGGCCTGCAGGAACATCATCGGCAGCTGGTCGAGTATCTGCTGCGCCATATTCGCAAGGGCATCCGACAGTGCGTCTCCCGCATCCTTGCCTTCTCCGAGAGCCTCTGCAAACGTCTCGATGCCGGACAGGGCGGAGTCAAACGATGTGGAGGCAAGACCCGTCGCAAGGTCTGCAAGCACCTGCGCGGACTTGCTGTCAAGCTCAGTGAGCTTGTCGATGACGCCTTTGACGGACGCGCTGAACTTTTCCTCCCATGTGCTGAAATCCGTATCTTTTAGTGCGGCAAGCGCGTCGCCCAGCTCCAAATACCGTTGGACAAGCGCCTGCACGGACGCGTCGCCGGACTGGAACGCCTCATCTATTTCCGCCGGATTGATAGAGAACAGCTCTTTCAGCACTTTTGCGATCTTCTCCCTCTGGTCTTCCAATGCGGCCGCAAGGTCGAACTGCTCTCCCAACAGTTCCGCAAGGCTCCTGTCAGATTCCAGCTCAGATTCTAGCCCTTCTATAAACTGTCGGCCTGCATCCGCGCCATTCTGAAACGAGGCCGCAGGAATTTCCGTGATTTCTTCCCACCACTGCTGCCATGTCTTTGCTCCGTCCTTCGCCATGTCGTCCTGCAGCTTCCGAATCTTCTCACGGACCTGCTTTTCAATATAGTCAAGATTTTTAAGGGCGGTGGACGCGTCGATTCCCAAATCATCGGAGGCAATCAGCGCCTCCCGGTTTGCGGCGATCTCCTCCAATTTCTGCCGGTACGCCTCAAGCTGCATGACGGGATCTGCCTTCGCAAGGCCCTGGTATTCCTGGCTTATGGAATACATCAGCTCGCTGATTTCATTCTCCGCGGCAATCCGGGCGTTTTCTTCTGCGAGCAGCGCTTTCTCCTGCTTTATGGCTTGCGTCAAAAGATCAACATCCTTCTGCCAGACCTTTATTCTTTCCTCGTATTTTGTTTTTGTAGAAGGGAGTATTGCTTTTTCATAACGGCTGGTTGCAATTTCTAGCTGGCGCGCAGCTTCCTGCAACTGCTTTTCTTTGTCCAATGCCTGGTACCAGTCGTCAAAATTAAGCATACGGTGCCAGTCTTTTATACCTTCCTTATAGAGTGCCGCATACTTTTCAAGCCCGGCAGCAAATACATTTTTGCCATCTGTATTAGTGAAAACCTTCCCAATTTCTGAAAACCCCTCTCCGAACGCTTCCAGCACATCTCCGAACGCATTCTTGATTTGTGTTGCAAAATTTGCCGCAGCCTCCGCAGCTCCGCCGAACGTTCCGCCCAGTTCGTCAAGGATGATCTTCTGCGCGCCCGCAATGTCGCCTGTGTCGAGCATCGCCTGTATGACAGCCTTCTGCGCCTGTGTGAAGTTGAACCCCTGCCTCTTCAGGCTGTCTATGCCGTTGATGGGGTCGTCAAGCGCCTTTCCGATGGACTGCGCCGCGCTTGACAAATCCATCTTCATGACTGTCGCCATGTCGAGGATCGCCTTTGTCGCCTCCTTGAAGTTGTCGCCCTTGATGTTTTTGAAACCGAGCAGCACCGACTGCATCGTGAGGATCGCCTCGTCTCCGTAGTTTGTCACGCCCTGTAGCGATGATGCGAATTCCTGCAGCTCGCCCGAGCTTGTCCATGCTGCCGCGCCTGTCGCCTGCAGCGTGGCGTTCAGCACGTCGACGGCCTGCTTCTGCTCGCTGTATGCAGCAACCGACTGCCGGGCGAAGTCAATAATGGCCTTGACCGAGAACGCCGCGCCGACGGTCTTGCCAAGCTTTGTGAAAAGCTCCGTGGTCGCCTTGGACTGCCTGTCCATCTGCTTCAGGTTCTTGACCGCCTTGTCAACTTCCGCCGTGACAAGGACCTTCAGTTCTTCTGTCAGCTCATCTGCCATGCCGTTTCTCCCACTGCCGGAAGGCCTCCTGCTCCCTGTCGAACAGCTGCACGATCATCCGCACGGCCTCCGGCTCGGCAAGGTAGCCCCTGCCTTGAGGCCAGCCGTAGCGCTTGATCCGCAGCCACATCTGGACAAGATCGGCAAGCTCGTCTGTTACATAGTCTTTGAATTCGCGGCGCCTGATCCAGATGTAGCCCGTACCGCTCTCCGGCCACGGAACGGCCTCCCGCGCGTCATCATACTCCGGGCTCCAGTCAGGAGGCCACAGCCCGGAGAAGAGGATCTGGAGGCCTATCCGATATTCTTTTTTTTTGCCTCGCTCGGAATGTCCGCCCTGACTTCCGCGCAGATGGCGGAGACGATGCCGTCCACGCCGTAGGCGCGGCATTCGGCAAGCTCACGTCCGTCCGCAATCTTGCGCTCCGCTCCGCCTTCCGCATCCCTGACTGCAAGGTTCCTGATTTCTCCGACGCAGGTGCGCAGGATGATGTCCGCGTTTATCCTTATTTCCGTCCAGACCTTCTTGAACGCGCCGACCTTGCGCGGATTTCCGTCCGCATCGACCGGCTGATCGTTCTGGTAGAACTCGCGGCCGGAGACCACGCTTTGGAATTCCTTGAATTGGAACCCCGTCGGCCGGATGATCTCCACCGCAAGCTGTTCCTCCTCCGGCTGCGCGAGGTTGTCGGCAACATCCGGATAGAACCAGTACCTTGGCTGCTCTGTCAGTATCATGTCATTCCTCCTTGACCGTATAGTAGATCATGCCTGGCCTGTTTCCGCCGTCCACCTTGTAGTTGAAGTTGAACGTCTGCTCTCCGTCCAGAGGCTTGTCCGTCTGGATGCTTTCTACGATGACTGGAAAGTGCTCCCAGACAGCCGTCTCGCCGACTGTCTCCGTCTCCCTCCGGGAGAGCATGTAGTCCTGCTTCTCCTGCTTTGCCGGCAGCACAGATATGCTGCTCCCGTCATCGATGGTGAGGGAGGCGAACTGGTTGAGCAATTTCCGCTGGCCGGGGCTGTCGGTTTCCATCGTTCCGTTGATGGTTCCGCTTGAATCCGTGAACGCGCCGGAAATCCACTCGCGGACGCCGTCCGCAAGGTTCTCCTGCGTGGACACATCGTAGGTCGTACCCTGCCGCGTATTCGACACGTCCTTCACGAACCCGATGAGCGTCAGCTTGAGCGGCGCCACAGCGTCCCCGGGCGCAAGCTCCTGCCCCTTCCACAGGTGCACGACGCTGCCCGGCCCGATTGCAGTCGCTCCCTTGATGGCTTTGTCCGGCTTCGGGAGCAGGCTGTCGGAGGATGCGACGGACTTAACCCTGTAAAATCCGCTCTCCTCAAGCGTCGTCGTTCCGCTTGCGCTGGAGACTACATCCCCTTCCTCAATGTCATACAGCTTTCCGTCTTTTCCGCCCGGTTTCATTCTGTTTCCTCCGTGATAAGGTGCGACGGACAGTCGATTTCCACGGTGTACGGCAGCACATATTCTGCCGGCATGGAGCCGTCGCTGTCATCACTGTACACCCATCCAGGAGCTCCGCGGCTCTTCCAGTAGGCACGCAGCTTCACGCCGCAGGCCTCCAGCCGCATATAGGATCTTTCCACCGCGTGCAGTCTCCGCCGCAGCTGCGCCGTCCGGCTGATCCATCGGGCGTGCGTGCCTGCCGTGCGGTACTCCGCGTCGAACAGCAGCTTCTCCCCGCCGTCTCCGTTTTCCGCAAGATCACGGTAAAGGAGCTGGATGTGCGCCGTACTGATGTTCCGCGCTGCCTGCGGAAGCATCAGTACCGGGAAGCCGAGCTTCGCTGTTTCCGATTTGAGCGCCTCGGCGATGTCGTCGATCGTCATTTTCCTCCTCCAAGCGCCTCATGGACGGCGCGCCTGATCTCCCTGTTGATGAGCCTTTCGTCCTCATCATCAATGTACAGGAACGGCCTCGCCGGAATCTTCACGCTCCTCTTGATGATGAAGAGTGCGAACGGCTTCCCCCGCTTTGATTTGGCGCAAAACGCCTTTTTCGTGCTGAAGAACGAATAGCCTGCGCCGCGAAGCGCGCCTATCAGCTCGCCGGGCGTCTGCGCGTTGTGCTGCCGCATGAGCCGCCGCGTCTTCGCTCCGGCGGGAATCCACAGCCCCCTGCCCCTGCCGACAACAGTTCCTCCCTTCTGCTGGATCCGCGCATACGCAAGGTTCGTTCCGGCGGAAGCCCATTTTTTCCCATGATGCGGCGCGATGGAGTTCCACAGCAGGCCTGTATCGCGCAGCGTTTTGTTACCCCTCTTGACTTCCTGCGTCAGGGGCGCGTTTTCCGGCGGAACGCCCCTGTGGATTTTTTTCTGCGCCGATGACACCAGCACTCTGGACAGATGCTCCATCACCGGCTCAAGGTCTGCGTTCTTGATCCGCCGTGCGAATTCCGGCAGGGATTTAATGATGACTACGCCCATCTGTCCGTACTCCTGTCCAGCGGGTTTTCCCTCCGGGACGACAGCCTCGCGACGGCCGGACCTGCGCCGCCGTCCCCTCCCGTGTCACTTTTTCTTAGAACCGGCCCGAAGTAGCTTTCTACTAGAAGCTCGCAGTCCTCAAGTTTCTCCCTCGCGCGCTGCTCCTGTCCGACAAATGCGAACAGTTCATACAGCGCCCGTTTGAGCGTCGCCTCGCGGCAGACCTCCTGCCTCTCGTCATATCTGTGTCCCGTGGAAAGAACCATCCCCTTGACGGCTGTCTTTGCCTTGAGCAGGCTCCGCACGGCGACCGCATCATCTCCGAGCGTCAGCGTCTCGTAGTCCTGCTCAGGCAGCTCCCGCCTGAGGTCTTCCACCGTCAGCGACCCATCCGCCGCTTCCTCTCTGCCATCCTCTTCCATATGCGCCTCCATAAAAAAGGGGCAGGATTTTATCCTGCCCCATGATGTCTCTGCAAAGCTTCCGTCTGCATCAGCCTGCGAACTTCAGCACGGCGATTCCCTTCGTGTTGATGAGCGGGAACGGCTTTGACTTGACGTACAGATCCGTGCCGCGGTGGTCGGGGCGCTCCACCGTGAACGAGTACAACGGGACGGCCTGGCGCTGTACGGAATCATCCAGACGCAGGAAGTCAAGCTCCTGTCCGGCGTCCGACGCCCGGATCATCAGCTCATGCGGCTCAAGAAGCCTCTTGACCGTCTCCTTGCCGCCCTCATCGGTGTCCGTGTAGCTGTCGTTGTCACGCATGATGCGGAACCCGCCGAAGTCGATGAAGCCCTTGCCCGTCGCCACGTTGAATTTCGTCTGGTTCGCCGACAGCTCCACAACCTTGCGGTAGACGTCGGATGCTGCGATGAACTCGTAGTCGCCGCCGATTCCGTTATTGGAGATTTTTTCCGACAGCTCCTCAAGGTGCTCCACGAGCGACCCAACGGTGAGCGCGGAGATCTGGGAGTCCTCTTCAATGCCCGCCACATTCCCATAGTCCACCTGGTAGCGCACAAGCTTGGAGCCAGCCTGCATCATGTAGTCGATGGAGCCGCGGTGCGCCTGGCAGCAGAGCGCCCGCGTTGTCTCGCGTACGACCTTCGCCCAACGGGACAGCCGTTCATCCACAATCTGCTGCTTTCCAAGTCCTGTTGCGCGCTCGAAGGCGTCGTCTTCTATTGGGGAAAACGAATCGTCGATTTCGATCGGCTGAGGAACTATGTACTCGACATCTGCCTTCATCACAGGCCGGAATCCGCTTCCGCCGCGTTTGATGACCGGGATGTTCCCAACTGTTGACTTGATGTCCGCGACTGCAAGCTGCGTCGTGTTCTTGTTGACCGTGCGCTTGAAGTAGCCCCGCGCATTGCTTGTCTCCGCGGGAAGCGCGCCGATGACGCGCACAATGTCCTCTGCTTTTACGATGACCATATTACTTTACCTCCCCGGCGAAACTCTGCGCCAGCCAGATGCCGACCGCCGGCAGCTTGCCAGCGAGCGTGTCGGATGCCGCTTCCGGCTCATCGCCAGAAGCGTTGACAAGCCGTGCCCGTACGGCCACACCATGAAATGCCGCCATCTGCAGCCCCGTCGTCCCATCCGACTTTTCGACAAGCACGCATACAGGCGTGTCCGAATCCGCCGCCGCCTCATACGTTCCGCCCGATGCGGACTGCTTCAGCACTGTGCCCGCAGGCAGCTGCGCCGTCTTGTCCGCAAGCTGCACCGGCAGCAGGACTGCCGGATGGGCGGTCGTCATGATGCCATTTCCGCCCGCCGCATCCTCCTCTTTCTCAAACACTATAGACATTGACGCCTCCTCCTTCGTTCCTCTCTCCGCCGTCCGGCTTCACATTTTCGCCGCCGTCCTGATTTTCCTGCGCGCCGGCTTTCTGTTCCTCTGCCTTGCCGTCGTCAGGATTTTCGCCGCCGGACGGCTTTGCGCTTCATCTCTGCACAGCAGGCTTTCTTTCGGCTGGCTTTTTTCCGCCGCCGTCCTTCCTTGTCCATACAATCGCCATGCGCGCCCCCTACATATTCGCGGCAAGCTTGTTCCAATCCACATCCTTGCCGCCAGATTCCCTATCGCTGAATTCTTCCGCGCGGAACCTCTGTTCCGTCACATCATTCTTCGCACTGGAAGCAAGTCCGTCCAATATGTCCGAGAACATATCCAGCGCGGGAACGCTCTCGCTTTTTCCGTCGTCGCTGAATTCGCAGTTTCCGGCTGCGGCAAGCTTTTCCGCGACGGCCGCAATCTTCGGCAGGATTCCTGCCGGAACACGGCCGCTGAACCTGTCGGCCACGCCCTTCACGCGCGCGTCGCGCGCATCCCTCTCCAGCATGTCGCATCTCTTGGCAAGCTCGGCCTACTCGCTCTT
>CAMWPF010000021.1 GCA_947176045.1 uncultured Treponema sp.
CGTTGCTCAAAGAGCGTGTTGACGAGAACGCGAAGGCGGTGTTCCAGCGCATTCCGCTTGACCAGCAGCGGCGCTTTTCGTCATCGGCAGGAAGCTGCGATTCAATTCCTTTGGCTACGCTTTGCGATGCAATCAGCCAGTGCAACCACGACAGCGAGGGCTACGTTTTGATGGCGGAAGTCGGAAAGACGTTGGACTTTATGGGAATCCGCCTTGCGCCCGGCGTGAAGCTGAAATCCATTGTCGAAGGCTACGTTGGCGAGCTTGAGACAAAGCCGCTTCCGGCGTACAGCGTGCGGATATGCGGCGAACGGAACGATGCGAAAAAGCGGATCATCGTCCGAAAGAAAGTGTGATGCCCTGGCAGAAGGGCGTCCGCCGACGGCAAAGAAGCGAAAAATCTTGCCGGAGCCTGCATTTTTTGATTATATTTGTAGATAAAATAAATCGTTTTTGGGAGCAATCAATTGGCAAAGCATGAATTCCAGACGGAAGTCAACCAGCTTTTGAAGCTGATCATCCATTCCTTGTATTCAAACAAAGACATCTTCCTGCGCGAAATTGTTTCAAACGCGTCCGACGCATTGGACAAGTTGAAATATCTGACGGTTTCGGACGACGCCTACAAGGGAATCCAGTTCACGCCGCGCATCGACATTTCGTTCGATGAGAAGGAGCAGCTTCTGGTCGTTCAGGATTCGGGAATCGGCATGGACGACGCGGATTTGCAGGGAAACCTCGGCACGATTGCGCGTTCCGGCACGAAGGCGTTTTTGGAGAAGCTTTCCAGCGACGCCGCGAAGGATTCGTCGCTCATCGGGCAGTTCGGCGTGGGATTTTATTCCGCGTTCATGGCGGCGAAGAAAATCGACGTCTACACGCGCAAGGCGGCAGGCGACGGAAAAATCTGGCACTGGGCGAGCGACGGCACGAATTCCTATGATTTGGACGAGGTTGCCGCGGACAGCGGCGCCGCGAAGAAGTACGGCTTCGACAATCCGGCGCTGTCTGGCTCCGTCATCGAAATGACGCTCAACGACGAAAGCAAGGAATATGCAAGCCGCTGGAAAATTGAGGAGCTGATAAAGCGCTACAGCGACCACATCGCGTTCCCGATCTACCTGCACTACGAACAGAACAAGTACGACGACAAGGGAAACGTTGCTTCGACGGAAAGCAAGGTCGATCAGGTGAATTCCGCGTCCGCGCTGTGGAAGCGCCCGAAGAGCGAGTTGAAGCCAGCCGACTACAATGAATTCTACAAGACTATCGGGCATGACGGCGACGAGCCGCTCATGTATGTCCATACGCACGCGGAGGGCACGCAGGAATACACGACGCTGTTCTTTGTGCCGCAGCGCGCGCCGTTCGATATGTATCAGGCGGACTACAAGAGCGGCGTCAAGCTGTACGTCAAGCGCGTCTTCATCACGGACGACGACCGCGAGCTTCTTCCGGCGTACCTCCGCTTTGTGCGCGGCGTCATTGATTCGGAGGATCTGCCGCTGAACGTGAGCCGCGAGATTTTGCAGCAGAACCGCATTCTTGAGGCCATCAAGACGCAGTCCGTCAAAAAGCTGCTCGGCGAATTCAAGAAGATGGGCGAAGCGGCGGACAAGGCGCGCAAGAGCGAGAAGCCGTCCGATGATGAGAAGGCCGCGATTGAAAAATGGAACAAATTCGTCGCGTCGTACAACCGCCCGATGAAGGAAGGCCTGTACGGCGACTATGCGAACCGCGACGACATTGCGGAAATCGTGCGCTTCAAGAGCACCGACGCGAGCGGCACGGGCGACGGCGCGTGGACGAGCTTTGCGGAATACGTCCAGCGCATGAAGCCGGAGCAGAAGGCGATTTATTACATTACCGGCACGGACGAGAAGAACCTCCGCGACAATCCGCTGCTCAAGGCGTACACGGACAAGGGCTTTGAAGTCCTCATTATGGCGGACGACATCGACGACATCGTGATTCCGGGATTCGGAAAGTACAAGGACTTTGATCTGAAGGCGGTTGACCGCGCCGGAAGCGACGAGGAGCTTGGCGTCGACAAGAAAGAGGCGGAAAAGAAGGAAAAGGAATTCAAGCCGGTCGTCGAAAAAATCAAGAAGGCGCTCGGAGAGGAAGTCAAGGAAGTCAAGCTCAGCAAGCGTCTTTCCGCAGACAGCCCGTCGTGCATCGTCATCGACGAGAACGATCCGTCGTTCCAGATGGAGCGCATGATGAAGGCGATGGGACAGGCCGGCATGGGCGCGGTCAAGCCGATTCTTGAAGTCAACGGCGAACATCCGCTTGTGGCGCGGCTCAAGGAAAGCGACGACGAGGCGCTCATCAAGGACGTTTCGGAAGTGCTGCTGAACCAGGCGCTGCTGATTGCCGGCGTGGAAATCAAGGAGCCGGCGGTCTTTGTGCGCCACCTCAACAATCTGCTTGGAAAATAGTCCGCAGGCTTTATGTGCGCGTTGCCGCGCCGCTTGAAAAATGCAAAGCGGGATTCCAGATTTTCTGGAATCCCGCTTTTTTATGCTGCTGGAAATGCTGCGCGGCTCCGTCCGTCACTTAATCTTGAATTTTGAAAGCACGTCGTTCATGAGCTTGATGCTGTCCCGCGTTGTTACAGCCATGTCGGACAAGTTGTGCGCCGCCGTATTGATTTCCGTCACGCCGGCGGTCATTTCGTCCATGCTGTTTTCAACTACGCTTGCGAGCATATCGAGATTTCCCGTTGCGCCCGCGACATTTTCAATTCCCATCGTCATGTCTTTCGATGTTTGCAGGACGGAGGAAGTCGATTCGGTTATATCGTGCAAGTTTGTCAGGACATGCTCGGAAGCTTCATGCTGCGAAGCCATGGACGTATCGATTTCTTCCACAAGTGTTTTTGTCGAATTGACTTTGTTCATGATGCTTTCGAATTCTTTTACTGACAGCGCGGAAATCTGCACGACTTCGGATACAATGGCGGTAATTGACTCGAGCTCCCTTTTGATGGAGCTTGACTGCTGCGCCGAATTTTCAGCGAGCGTTCTGATTTCATCCGCAACGACGGAAAAGCCTTTGCCGGTTTCTCCGGCGTGCGCCGCTTCGATTGCTGCGTTCATGGCGAGCAGGTTTGTCTGGGATGCAATCTGCGAGACAATCGTATTTGCGGCGGCGAGGTTTTTCGACTGGTTGGAAAGAGTTTGAATCAGTTCGGACATTTCGTTCTGGCGCGCCTTTCCGGAATCGGTTATCTGCGCCAGCTCCTTGTATTCGTCTGCGAGCCGTGCGACGGACTGCGAAACTTCGCCAATCGTTCCAACCATCTGCTGGATTTCGGAGGAAGATTCTGATATTTTTGCCGACTGGTCTTCGATATGGCCTTCAAGCGATTCGACTCCCTTGCGCGACCGGTCGAGAGTGTCCTTTACTTCTGCAAGCGTCTGGTTCTGCTTTGTCACTTGATTTTTGACGCTTATGATGTTCGACATGATTTGTGAAATTGCGCTCGCTGATTCCTGTGAGGCTGCCGCGAGATCGGTGCCGATTGTCTCAAGCTGCGATTCTGCGGAATCCACATCGAGCAGCAGCGCGCGCAATGTGCTGATGAATTGGTTGACAGAGTCGATCATGTCGCCGATTTCATTCTTGTTTTTATTTTCGATGTTCACCGTAAGGTCGGAATATCCGGATGCGCCGTTCAGGCTTTCAAACGCCTTCGATGTGAACTTTATCGGTTTTGCCACGACGCAGAACGTGATGGACAGGATGACGGCGAGGCTCAGCAGCAGCGCGGCGATGACGATGGGAATCGTGAAGCGGGTGATCCGCGAGGTCATCGCGTGGAATTCCTTCATGTCGATTCCGAGATAAAGCATGGCATTTCCGTCGTCGCTGTCAATAGGGCTGAAGACTGCCATTGAGACGGCGCCGTCGTGCTTGTCGACAAGTTCCAGCGTCTGCCGCTTTGCGTACACCATGTCGAGGATGAACGGACTTTCCATTTTGCCGCCGGCAGCCGGCCTTCCGTCCGCGCCGGTTTCCGACGTTTGGACGCTTGTGCCTTCGATGAAAAGCGTCATGCTGCATTTCATCACTTTTGCGCATTCGGCAATCCAATCATGGCTTGAAAGCGCCTTTTGAATCATGACGACGCATTGGGGGAGCGCCGGAAATATGCCGGCCGCCGTGGCGAGCATTTCGTCGGATTTCAGCGTGATGCCGGAATTGGTCTGCCCGGCAGCTGCTTTCAAAAAAATGCCTTGTTCGGACGGCAGTGCGGGCGGCGAATCTGCGCCCTTTGCAAATACGGCGCCGCCCGTTGTTTTCAAAAGCCGTATGCTGTACAATCCGAGTTCTGGAACGAGATCTGAAACCCTTCCGAACAATGCTTCCTCGGAATCGAATTCGTCCCAGTTGATTTCATTCTGAATGAGGCGCAGCGTCCGTTCAAGTTCCATTTGCCTTGCGCCGAGCAGATTGTGCATCTGGTCGGAACTGTTCCGCAAATCGCTTTTCTTGAATCCGTCGATTTCCTTTGTGATTGCGCTCCAGAGCATGGTTGAGGTGAAGATGGAGAGTACGACGGAAATGACAATTGATACGCTGACAAGCGACGAATAAATAGATTTTCGTTTTTCCATAACATATTCCTGAAAGTCAAAGTTGCGTCCGTATGGATATGGTTTTTATGGTAGTAGAGAATTCTGGAAATGTCAAATTGAACGGAACTTCCGCCAATCTATATTTTTATGTTAAGCTGTATCTCCCGCCTGTTCTTTTTTGCTTATTTCCTGTACACTGGAAAAGCGCTTCGGCTGCGCGCGCCGCCGAAGACCGGACTTTCGCGTATAATCATTTCCTGGTTTTGAAAAACCGCTCGATGCTGTTTTTAAGGAACTGTATGAAACGGCTGCTTTTTGCTTTCTGCCTGATTTTTTTCCGCCATGCCCTCCGCTGCGAGCCGCGCCTTGAGGCGTACCTTGCGAACGACCTTGAGCTGAAGCGTCTCGCGCTGGAGGTCCAGAAGGCGCAGCTTGCCTCCAAAAAGACTTCTATAAACAACGGAATCAACGTGCGGCTTTCGACAGGGCGGACGGTATTCCGGTTCACAGATGATGGAACAGACGTTTCGTTCGAACCCTCCGTAACGGCTTCTATTCCGCAGGCGCAGAACCTTTCGTTTACGGTTTCCACGGAGCGCGAGTCCGAAGACGGCGTCATCAAGACGCAGAACACGTCGCTTTCGCTGTCCGCCGACATCATTTCCGGGAACGCGCTCAAGCGCAAGGCGGAGCTTCTGGCGGCGGAACGGTCCGTCCTTGAAGCGAAGCGCGCGCTTCAAAACCGCGCGGTGCAGGCCGAGACAGAATTCTATTCCGAACTGAAGGCGCTGTTCGATACGGCAAGCGCGCTGCTTTCGGCGCGGCAGGACTTGTACGAGGATGAAATTGAATTCGCGGAAATCAAGGCGAAGGGATACGCCGCCTCTTCTTCAAAATACCGCCTTGCGGAAATGGACGTGATGCAGGACGCATACACCGTGGACACGAACCTGCGCAAGCTTGAGCATGACTGCGCGGTCTTTGCGTCCAAGTGCGGGACGAGCTTTGAGCCGGGCGAGGATCCGTTCGCCTTCCTTCCGGCTGAAATTCCGTCCGCGCAGCTTGTGGATATCGCATCCTTTCCGGCGCAGCTGTACGCGAAGATCGAGCAGGCCGAGTGGACGCACACAATCAACTCGCTTTCCCGCAGCGCCGACAAGGAATTCACGCTTTCGGCGAACGGCGGCTACACGTTCAAGAATTCCTACACCGGCTCGGATTCCGCGGACATCGGGCTTTCCTCGTCATGGCGCGGACTTTCGCTCGGCACGGGCGTTTCGATTCCGGTGAATGCTGACGCGGCGCATCCGGCGTACACCGTTTCCGCCACGGTCAACCCGGCTGAGTTCCGCCTTGCTTCGATAGAAAAGAAGACGAATTCGCTCACCGACGGGCAGGAGCTGATTGCGATCGATTCAGCATGGGAAGACTACAGCACGGCCGTCGTCGACCAGCAGACATCGAAATCCGACATCGCGTGGGATCGCGAGCGCAATCAGAGCGCCTACGAGCTGTACAGCTCCCTTGAGTCCGACATGAAGCAGTCGTTCGACGCGGGCATCATCACGCAGGCGGAATACCTTTCCGCGCAGGCGAACCGCGAGCTGTACCGCATCAAGCTTTTGATGAACGGCATGGACGCAATTATCTACAACAACACGACGAGCCTTCTGTTCTGCCGTGACGAGGAAATGCAGGAGTGACGGTATGGCGAAAAAATCATTTGGAAGGCTGAAAATCATCCTGATTGTCCTGTGCGCCGTCTGCGCCGCGACATTCCTGCTTGTCTTTGCACGGAAGAAGCTCGCGTCGGGGCAGAAGGTGGAGGCCGTCTACCGGGTGCGCGTGGAAACGTACGAAAACGCGATTGAAATTGCGGGAACCGTCTCGGCGGCGCAGGAGCAGAGCCTTCAGGCGCTCGGAACGGGAACGGTCATCGGCGTGTACGCGAAGCAGGGCGACCGGCTTAAAAAGGGCGACCTGATTGTGCAGCTTGACTCGTCGGAGCAGGAGTACAACCTTGCGAACCTCGACTACCAGATGGCGTCGGCGCGGATTACCGGATCGGTTCGCGAAATCGAGCTGATGGAAACGCAGCGGCTTTCGCTCCTTCAGAAAATCGCCGACCGGCGGATTATCGCGACGTTCGACGGAATCATGGCGGAGCTTGACGTGGACGCGGGCGACTCGCTTGAGGCGAAGGATTCCATCGGCACGCTCGTGAACGTGGACTATCTGATTGCGGAAGTCGAAATTCCCGAGACCGACATCCAGAAGCTGCGCGAAAACCAGCGCGTGGACTTCACCTTTCCGGCGTATGACGGCGAAGTGCAGGGCTACGTGTGGAGCTGGCCCGCCATCGGAACAGTGACAACGCGCGGCGCGACCGTCGTCAAGGCGAAAATCAGAATCGACGATTATCCTGCGGTCATCCTGCCGAACTTTTCGTTTACGGGGCGGATTCAGATTACGGAGCCGGTCACAAACATCATCGTGGAACGCTGGGCGGTCGGCTACGAGGACGGGCAGGCGTTCGTGGAATTCGCCGGCAGGAAGGGCAAAGTGTACGTGCAGGCCGAGCCTTACGGCGAAGAGTACGTGAAGATTCTGGACGGGCTTTCCGGCGGCGAAGTCCTCAAAGAGCAGGCCGCGCCTCCTCCGTCCGGCATGAACAGAATGCGCGGCGGCCCCGGCGGCAAGGGCGGAATGTCAGCGCGGCGGATGTGATTCTTATGGAAGAGCCTGGTTCAAAGGCCGCGGACGGCGGCATCGTCATCCGCATGGAGCGCGTTACGAAGACCTACTCGATGGGCGAAAACAAAGTCCATGCCCTGCGCGGAATCAGCTTCTGCATAAGGCGCGGGGAATTCGTTTCGATTATGGGGCCGTCCGGCTCCGGCAAGTCCACGTGCATGAACATGATCGGCTGCCTCGACCGTCCGAGCGGCGGCACGGTGGAAATCGGCGGAAGGGAGACGGCGAAGATGAACGAAAACGAGCTTGCCGCGCTCCGAAACCGCACCGTCGGCTTTGTCTTCCAGCAGTACCACCTGCTTCCCACGATGACGGTGCTTGAAAACGTCATGCTTCCGCTGCGCTACCAAGGGACGGACAGGGCGGAGCGCGCGCGCCGTGCGGCCGAGGCGCTTGAGACGGTGGGGCTTTCCGACCGGCAGAACCACCGCCCGCACGAGCTTTCCGGCGGACAGAAGCAGCGCGCCGCAATTGCCCGCGCCGTCGTAACACGGCCTGCCATCATCCTTGCCGACGAGCCGACCGGCGCGCTCGACAGCAGCACGGGACGCCATGTTCTGGAGCTGTTCCGCAGCATCAACGCGGGCGGCACCACAATCGTCATCGTGACGCACGACCCGGGAATCGGGGCGAGCGCGGACCGCTGCATCAGGATTTTCGACGGGATGATTCAGTCCGACACGGCCCAGCCTTCCGTCCTTCCTGAATGCACGGGCGGCGCGGAAGGGGGCGCGGATGCTTGAAGACTTTTTGAACGCGCTCCAGAATTTCAAGCGGAACCGGATGCGCACGTTCCTGTCGCTGCTCGGCGTGATTATCGGCGTGGCATCGGTCATCGTCATTACGAGTATGGGCAGAAGCTCCACGGAAAAAGTCAAGGAGACGTTCGGTTCGTCCGGGCTTGACATGGTTTCCGTGAACCCGGGCTTCATGCGGCGCAGGCGGGACGCAGTTCAGATTCAGTTCAACGAAAGCTTCCGCGCCCGGCTGTTCGGGGACATCGGCGGCATCAAAAAAATCTGGTTCAAGAATTCGATGAGCGCGACGATTTCCTACGGCGAGACGAGCGTCAACTGCGAATGCTCCGCCATTGAGACGGGCTACCTCGAATCCTACGGAATCGAGCTTGCGTCCGGGCGGATGCTCAACGTCTCCGAAAATCAGGAAGGCTTGCAGCGCACCGTCCTCGGAAGCCAGATTGCGTCGCTTCTGTTTCCGGCAGGCGACGGCGTGGGAAAGACGGTGCTTGTAACGAGCGACGGAATTTCGTTCGCGTTTGAAGTCGTGGGCGTGCTGAAGGAGCAGAATTCGGGCATCGAGCCGAGCACGAGCGTCGCCTACATTCCGCGCGGCTTCTACGCCAAGAAGATTGCACCGAACCCCGAGGCGTCCGTCATCATGGTGCAGGCGGTTTCCGCGGGAAAGGCGGCGGCGCTTGTGGACAGCATCCAGTCGTACTGCACGGAGCTGACCGGCACGGAGTATTCGGTGAACGTGATGTCGATGCAGACAATCATCGAGCAGGTCGATTCGATTACGACGACGATGAGCATCATGCTTTCCGCGATTGCGGCGATTTCGCTTCTGGTGGGCGGCATCGGAATCATGAACATCATGATTGTGACGGTGACTGAGCGGCGGCAGGAAATCGGCATCCGCAAGGCGCTCGGCGCGCGCCCGTCCGACATCAGGCGGCAGTTCCTCGTGGAGTCGGCGGCAATCACGCTCATCGGCGGAACCGCAGGAATCGCGTGCGGAATCATCGTGAGCATCGCCGTGGAATTCGTGCGCTCGCTCTCGTACATCATCAGCTGGAAGGCGTGCGCCGTCGCGTTCGTGTTCTCCGTCTTCGTCGGCATCTTCTTCGGCCTGAACCCCGCCGCCCGCGCCGCAAAACTCGACCCCGTGCTCGCGCTTTCCGGGGAATGAATGTGCGGCGGCGCGGAAAAGCCTTTTTCCCCGCTCCATTGCTATAACGCGCGCCGGAACATTGTCTTTTCTCTGTGCATTGCGGTACCGTTCTGCGGAAAACTGTCTTTCCAGCAAACGGTACGGTAACGCTTTCCGGCCGGCCTGTTTTTCTTCTGGCGTTGCAATGATGCATGACGGAACAGCGTTTTTTCTCCCTGCGTTGCGGTGACGCGGGCCGTCCATATATATTCTTGCCGAACGTTATTCTGCCGTGCAGGTCAAATGGCGCGGAAAAACAGCGTCCGCCTTGTTTATTTTTAATCCCAGCCGGCTTCCGGCGTTTGTCCGGCGGCCATGACTTTTGTTCAAGGAGGAAAAATGAACAAAGTGAAAACAGCAGTCCGTGTCACCGAGCTTGACGCGCTTTCCGATGTCCTCGTGCGCCTGCACAAGGATGCCGCATCAGCTGAAGGTGGAGCGGCCGCAAAGGACGCGAACCTTTCGCTCATCATGGCGGAAGTCGAGTCTCTTTCCGCCAGAATCACAGCGGCAATCAAAAGCGACAGGGTGTCTTTTTCGCTCGACGAGGCGGACGGTGCGCGCGATGAAGTCATCAGAAACCTTGCCGACGCCCTGAACGGCTATGCGGCGCTTCCCATTGCGGCCAAAAAGGCGGCCGCCGGGCGGCTTCTTGCAGTCTTCAACAAGTACGGAAAGCAGATCGCCTACAAGAGTTTTGCGGAGGAATCTTCCTTGATTGAAAGCCTGATTGAGGACTTCAGCGCGGAAGGCTGCGCGGCGGATATTGCCGGGCTTGAAGGAATCGGCGAGCTTGTCTCAGCCTTGAGGGCGGCGCAGGACAGATTCAACAAGGCGGGCGACGACTGCACAAGCGCGGCCGTGAGCAGGGGCGAGAGCGCGACGTCAGTCAAGAAGAGCCTTGTCTCCGTCCTGAACGACAGGCTTGTTCCGTACCTTTCCGCGGTTGCCGCCCTTGACGGCTACAGGGATTTTGCCGCACGGTGCGAGGCGGAAATCGCAAAGGCAAACGCGGCTGTAAGCGCACGGGCGCAGAAGCGGAAGGGCGCGGAAGGCTGAACGTGCGCGCGGCTTCTCGGCGGGCGCGGACTATTTTCCCACGCAGAACCGGGAGAAGATGCTGCCGAGCACGTCGTCGGGCGAAACGTCCCCGGTGATTTCTCCGAGGGCGCCCAGCGCGTCTTCCAAATCCTGCACGACGGCGTCCAAGGCGATGCCTTCCGCTGCGGCTTCCATCGCGTGGCGGACGGTGGCGAGGGCTTCCTCCACGGCGCTTTTCTGGCGCGCCGAGCCGATTCCCGCCTGCGGCCGTTCCGTCGCGGCTCCTTCCGTAAGGACGCGGACGACTGCGCCGCATAGTTCGGAAATGCCCGCGCCGGTCTTTACCGCAACGCGGACTTCCGCGGACAGCGCGGGGATGGCGGCCGCTTCTTCCGGGCGGAGCGCCGGAACGTCGGAGCGGAGGTCGCACTTGCTCCAGACGAAGACGGCCGGCACCGGGCAGCCTGCGAGGAATTCCCGGTCGTCGGCGGAAAGTCCGCGGGCGGCGTCCGCAAGGTAGAGGATCACGTCGGCGTCTTCCGAAAGGGAGCGCGTCAAGGAGACGCCGTGCGCTTCAACGGCGTCTTCCGTCCGGCGCAGTCCGGCGGTGTCGAACAGGCGCACCGGGATTCCCGCCATGTCTGCCCAGCTTTCAAGCCAGTCCCGCGTCGTTCCCTCAACGTCTGAAACGATGGCGCGTTCCTCCTTTAGGATGGCGTTGAAGAGGCTCGACTTTCCGGCGTTAGTGCGGCCGCAGAGGACGAGCCGCGCGCCGTCCTGATACAGCTTTTCGCTTTTCCATGACGCCGCAAGCTGCGAAAGCCGCCGCTCCGCCTCGCGCAGTCCCGCGCCGTCGAAGCTGTCGGCGATCGTCTCCTCGTCCTCGGGATATTCGATTCCGACTTCTATCGAAGCGAGCGTGTCCGTGACGAGCCTTTTGACCGAATCGATTTCCTGGAAGAGGGTTCCGGCGAGGCGCCCTGCGGCGCGTGAGCGGGATTCGGCGGTGCGGCTGCCGATGATTTCTTGAACCGCCTCCGCCCGCGTCAAGTCCGTCTTTCCGTTGATGAACGCCCGGAACGTGAATTCGCCCCGCTCCGCCTGCCGGAAGCCGCTGTTCAAGAGGAGCGACTGGATTGCCATAACGACGCCCGGCCCGCCGTGGCAGGTGATTTCGACCAAGTCCTCGCCCGTGAAGCTGCGCGGCGCGCGGTAGATTCCCAGCATCACTTCGTCGATTTTCTCGCCGCCGTCCACAATCCAGCCGTAGACGAGCGAATTGCCCGGCGCGTCCAAAAGCGCCGCCGGCCGGGAGAATTTCGCGGCGACGAGCTGGATGCAGCCCTTGCCCGAGCAGCGGATTATGCCGAGCGCCGCCGGAGCGAGCGCCGTCGCAATCGCAGAAATCGGTTCATCAGGAAAATACGTCGGATTCGGCATACGGCCCTCCACATTTTTTCTTCAGTATACCGATTTTCCGCCGCCTGTCATAGCGTTCCGCGCGCCGTACCGCCGCCTTGCTTGGAATCTTCCCAAAAAACCGCTATACTGTCCTGCGGACAGGAACGCAATGAAGAAAGACGATTCACGGGCAGACGAAAAATGGTACGACCGCTTCTACAAGCATCCGAAAAAATCAGGCCAGGCGAAGAAGGGCGGGCGCGCCTCTGGAATCAGCGCAGGAAATCCGGCTGGCCGCCGGAATTCGGCGGCTTCCGGCACGCAGTCGGCGGCGCAGGATGCGGCTCCGCGGCGGAGCCGGTTTTCCGCGCCCGATGCGGATGTCAAAATCTGCGGCACTGTGTTTGACGGGGCGGCAGTTCCCGCGGACGCCCGTTCAGTCCTCGACAGTTTTGACAGCATCGTCCAGTCCGTCCGCCCGATGAACGCCCGCCAGCTTTCGCGCCTTCCGTACGCCGTCCGGGAGCTTTCGCACGCATTGACGGACGAGCGGGAGCGGCGGCGCCTCGGCTACATGAACAGCACGGAGGAGCTTTCCGCGTACGTCCGCTATTTCGCGTGGTGGAACCTCGTCCGGCTTACGAGGATTTTCGCGAACTGCCCGCCGTCCGCATTCCAATTGGCGGAAGGAGACGCCTTCCTCGACGTCGGAAGCGGCCCGCTGACCGCCGTCATCGCGCTTTGGCTTGCGCG
>CAMWPF010000022.1 GCA_947176045.1 uncultured Treponema sp.
CCGGGGCGTCCGCCCTGATAGCCCGGCCTGCCGCCTTGGTAGCCGGGGCGTCCGACCTGATAGCCGCCGGAACGCTGCTGCCCGTCGCGCTCCCGGTTTTGGTAGCCCTGGCGCGCCTGCGCGCCGGTGAAGCCGCCCTCGCGCGGCGCGCGGCCCTGCCCGCCGGCATAGCCGCTGCGGCCGTAGCCGCCGCGCTCCCGGCGCCCGTAGTCCGAAAGGTTTCCCGCCTTGACGTTCGGACGGGCCGTATTCAGCTCAAACGTGCGGTGCTGGGGACGGCCTTCCGCCTTCTCAGCCGGCTGCTGCGCGGCGGAAGCGGACTGCGGCTCTTCCGTCTTTTCAGCCGCCGGCTGCTCCTGCCGCGGCTTTACGACGACGCGCATGCTTCCATGCTTCTGCGCGTCTGCGCCGGACGCGGCCGCGCCGCCTTTGGACGGGGCGTTCTTCTTGACGACGACCACGCGCTTTTTAGTTGCGGAAGCATTTTCGGGCTGCTTCTTATGCACCACAAATTCCGGCTTTTTTTCTGATTCTTCAGCCATAAAACACCCTATTCCTCGTCCTCAGTAAATTCAAACTCGACACCGCATTTCGGACACTGCGTCATGTCGAGAGTTATTTCCGCGCCGCATTCCGGGCAGTAGTACTTCTCATCCTCCGCCGGAACATCCTGCGCGGACTCCGCATCTTCCGCGGCAGCCGGCGCTTCCTCCGGCTCCTCCACAAATTCCACATTCTCTTTTATCAAGCTGCACACCGCGTCGATTTCTGATTCGGTCAGCCCCGCAATCTGCTTGACGGAGCCGTTGTCGCAGGCGTCCATAAACTGCACGATGTCCTCGATGCCGCCGTCCTTGAGAATCTCGGCGACGCGGACGTCCACGCCCGGAAGCTCCGCAACCGTCGTGATCTCCGCCTCCTCCGGCTCATCGTCCCTGAAGAGGCTACGCGCGGCGATGCTTGCGGCGCTTTCGGAAAGATCCATTTCCGCCGCCTGCTCCTCCGTCTTGACGTCGATGTTCCAGTCGCAGAGGCGGTTCGCAAGCCGCACGTTCTGCCCCTGCTTTCCAATGGCGAGCGAAAACTGCGACTCCTCGACAATCGCAAGCGCGTGGCGCTTCTGGACGTCAAGGATGACGACGCGCGAAACCTGCGCGGGAGACAGCGCGTTCTGGATGAACGCCGCCGGATCGGAATCGTACTTCAGGACGTCGATCTTCTCGCCGAGCAGCTCCCGGATGACGTTCTGGATGCGCACGCCCTTCGCGCCGACGCACGCGCCGACAGGATCGATTTCCTCGCGGACGCTCGAAACCGCCATCTTCGTGCGGTAGCCCGCGTCGCGGACGCAGCGCTCGATCCTCACCGAGCCGTCGCTGATTTCCGGAATTTCCATCTCCATGACAATCTGCACGAGGCGCGGATCGCTTCGGGAAAGCACCAGCTGCAGGCCGGAGGACGTCCGCTTCAAGTCGACGATGACCGCCTTGATGCGGTCGCCCTGCTCGTAGGTCTCACGCGGGGACTGGTACTTCACCGGCAGGACGCCCTCCAGCTTTCCGGCGTTCCCCAAGTCCACATAAATGTTGCCGTTGCGCTCGCGCTGGTAGTAGCCGTTGATCATCTCGCCGACCTTGTCCTTGTACTGGTTGTAGAGCGAATCCTTTATGGTCTCGTTCAGCCCCTGATGCGCCGTCTGCTTTCCTGTCGCGACGGCGGAACGGTCGAACGCCTTCGGATCCTCCAAAATGTCAATCTCATCGCCCAGCTCGCAGTCTTCGCTGAGCTTCTTCGCGTCCTCAAGCTCGATTTCCGACACTGGATCGTACACGCCGTCCACAACCGTCTTTCTGGAATAAATTGAAACATCCGACATATCGTCCGCGAATTTGACAATCGCGTTGTCCGCCGTTCCGTACGTTCGCTTGTACGCCGCCTTCAGGGCGTTCTCAATTGTCTGGCGGACAGATTCTTCAGAATAGCCTTTCTCCGCAATCAGCGCGTGAATCGCTTCTGCCATTTCTGACATGGTAAGCCTCCATTTATCGTTTCTATAATCGTTATAAGTGAATGAATTTCGCCTTTGCCATCCGCTCATACGGCACGGAAACCTGCGTTCCGTCCTGCTCCAGCACAACTGCATTCCGGTCGGAAGACGCAATCGTTCCGCACACCCAGCCGCCGGCATCCTTGTCCCAGACGCGCACCGCGCGCCCCGCGAACAGCGCGAATTCCGCGGCGTTCTTGATGACGCGCTCCATGCCCGGCGAGGTCAGCTCCATGAAGGTGTCCTCCGTGCCGAGCAGCGCCTCCAGCCGCGGAAGAAGCGCGTGGTGGACTTTCGCGCAGTCGTCCACGCCGATACCGGCCGCCGGATCCTTCGGCGCGATGACCGCGCTGATCTTCTTTGTCGCCCCCTGCGGGCAGACGCGCAGCTCCACCAGCGAATAGCCCATGCCTTCCACCAGCGGCGCGCAGTCCGCATAATAGGGAGCTGAATTCAAATCGACATATTCCAAACCGACATCCTCTGCCCGAAGGCGGCCGTCCGCGCGCCCTCCGAACATAAAAAAAGACCCGCTTTCGACGAGTCCATCTTAAAAGGTAATTAAAATGTACAATCCGCATTGTACTGATATTTCCGCACACTGTCAACCGCAGGCGGAAGATGCGTGCGGACACAAAGCGCAGGAACGTGAAATTCCGCCCCTGCGCTCCGTCAGAACGAAGGAGCGGCCGCTACGGAAGCAGCACCGGAATCCATTTCGCCGTGTCGCTCATGTCCTGCGCGACCATTCCCGGCCTGACGCCCCTCGCAGTCGTCTCGCACAGCAGGAAGTCGGCTCCGCCAGCCGCAATCTTCGCGCCCGGAACGTCGAGCGCCGCACCGTACACCGCGTGGCTGTACTCGCGGCTCACGAACAGCGCCGTCCTGACTCCCATGCCCTCCAGCAGGATGCAGAGCAGCAGGCTCCGGCTGTCGCAGTCGCTTCCCGCGCCCAGCATCGTGGACACCACATCGGTGAAATCAGGAGAATCGTCGGAACCGGCATCCCGCTTGTACTCAAATCCCTGCGCCCATGAAAGCAGCAGTCCGTTGAGCGCCGCCTCGGGATTCTTCGCGTCCTTCCTGCGGGCGAGCGGCATCAGGGCTGTCTGGATGTCCGAGGCCGCCTGCCTGAGCCGCCCGAAGCCGTCGCGGAAAATCATGCGGTAGTACCGCTGCCACGCCTCCCGCCACCGCGCGTCCGACGCATACAGGCGCAGAACCGAAAATTCGCACGCCACGACGAACTGGGCCGCCGCCGCGTCCTCCGCATCAATCTGCGTCTCCACGCGCCGCCCGGCGGGAAACAGCTCCACCGTCCACGCGCCTGCGCCTGGAAACGCATAGGACGTCATGATGCCCGGCGAACGGAATCCGCCGCGGCCGACAGCCAGCGAGTTGAGCGCAGAGATGACGACCGGCTCGTACTGTTCCGCCGATTCGGAGTCCGCATAGCACAGCAGCACGAGCGGCGCGCCGCTTTCAGGAAGGACGATGCCGGCGCCCCAGCCGCGGGACGGCGCGGACGCGTCCGGCAGGATCATTTCAAAGGACGCGACCGCGCATTCCGCATCCTGCCAGACAAGGCGATCCATGTCGCACGAAGCGGACAGCCGTCCCAGCGTTCCGGCAAGCGCCGATTCAGCGCCGTCATAGGAGCCGTCAGCATACAGCCGCAGGATGAAGCTCATCGGAAACCGCTCGTGCCGGAACCGGTACGCCATGCCGTCCTCCGTATATTCAGCCACGGCAAACCCTTCCGGCAGGTCAAGCGCGTATCCAAAATCATTGTCGACGACCTCCTCCGCCCGCAGATGCGGCGGGAAGAAGGCGCATATACAAAGGCATAAAATGGCGGCGGAAGCGCTGCGCCTGGTCCTTGTCATTTGCAATCTCCTGTTTTATAGTATTGTCGGATGAAACCGATTCCCATCATATACGAAAACGATGAAATTCTCATCATCAACAAGCCTGCGGGCGTCGCCGTGCAGGGCGGCGCGGGAATTTCCCACCCCCTCGACAAGGAGCTGCCCCTCCAGACCGGGCATCCCGTCCACCTCGTCCACCGGCTGGACCGCGGCACCGCGGGACTCATGATCCTCGCGAAGTCGCCGCGCGCCGCGGCGGAATGGACGAAGCTCATCGGCGGCTCGGCCGTCCGAAAGGAATATACGGCAGTCTGCATCGGCGCGATGGAATGCCGCCGCGGAACCCTCCGCGCCGCCGTCGTGCAGCATGGAGCCGAACGCGCCGCCGTCACACACTATGAAGCCGTGCGCGAAGCCTCAGTCCGAACAGGAGCGCCGGAGCCGGACGGCGAAATCATCCTCACCGAACTGCGCCTCCATCTGGAGACCGGGCGGATGCACCAAATCCGCATCCACCTCGCAAATATCGGCCGCCCGATCCTCGGCGACGACAGCCACGGCGACTTCCGGCTGAACAAGCTGCTGCGCAAATGCTGCGGCGCGAAGAATCTGATGCTCGCCGCAACGCGCCTGACGCTCCCCATCGGAGGCACGGACAGGACGTTTTCAATCGAGCCTCCCGGCTATATGAGCCTCTCCCGCCTCGCCGGAGCCGCCGCACAGGCGGACGCATGAACGGGGCGGCAGACGCGCGCCAAAAAAAGCAAGCCGCCGGAAGGAACATCCGGCGGCTGGTCGGTGTGCGCGGCGCAGCCCGCGCAAAACGGTTCGTCAGTCGTTCTGGACGAGCAGGTCGTAGACATCCCGTGGCGACGCGGCGGCGGCGACCGCATCCCGCAGCTCCTGCTTCTTGAGCCGGGCGCTGAAATACGAAATCGTCTTGAGGTAGTAGGCGTGCTGGTTGTACGCGGCGGCAATCATAATCAGAATATTCACCGGCACATCATCGATCGTCTGAAAGTCCTCGATCGGAGCCTTGCAGATGCCGACCGCCATGACCAAGTCCGTAACGGAGGAAAGGCGCACGTGGGGAATCGCAATGCCGCGGCCCACCGCCGTTGACATCAAGGCCTCCCGCTTGAGGATTTCCGAAGAAAGCTCCTTCCCCGACTTGACCTGCGGAGCCGTCGCAAGGACGTCCGCCAGCTCCACAAGCGCGTCATGCTTCGATGACTGCTGGATGAAGACGACCCGGCCCGGCGAAAGGATGTTCCGCACCTGAACCGCCGTCTCCGCCGCAGCCGCGTTGGAGCCTGCCGACAGACGTTCATTCACCCATTTTTCCACTTCCGACTTCTTGAAGCGCCACACCGTTCCGATTTTTCCGGCAGGAATTTCGCCCTTCTGCGCCCAGTCGTACACCGTCCTGTCCGAGACGCGCAGATATTTCGCGACTTCCTCAATGGTAAGAATATCGTCGTCCATAAAAAGCTCCCATGATTGAAATACTTGCCAAAGTTTGCATTATTTGCGCTATTTTGTCAACATTCGCACTGGGTGCTAAACAAAAGAAAACGAAAGAACTGCTCTACATCCAGTGGTGGAATTCAATCCGCAAGCTCATGGAGGCTGTCGAACGGATAGAGCTCGCCGAGCGTCTTGACCAGCGCGCGGCCATAATCCGGCCCGAAGATCACCGGCATCTCCGCCGGAGCGAATTCCGTAAGCACCTGCCGGCACGCCCCGCACGGCCCCACCGGATAGCCAGCCTTCGGCGCGGCGATCGCAAGGGCGCGGAACGCCGTCCTCCCTGCCGAGACTGCGGCGAACACCGCGGAGCGCTCCGCGCAGTTTGTCAGCCCGAAGGATCGGTTCTCCACGTTCGCGCCGCAGATGATGCTTCCGTCCGCAAGGAGCAGCGCCGCCCCCACAGGAAATTTGGAATACGGCGCATACGCACGGTCCGCCGCCGAACGCGCCTCCTCAAAAAGCCTCCGCAGCTCCTCGGCAGGAACGCCGTCCGGCGCCTCCGTTCCCGCATCTGTCCTCATCATGCCGCACACTCCTTCAATTGAATTCCAACACCTTCCGAAAAAAACGCCGCCGCGCCCCCGGCAGCGCGGCGCGCGCGATTGACTGCCGGGCGTTTATATTATACCATCTCTATCATCTATGAAAACAAAAAAAAGCCTCGCCTCCGCCATTTTGATTGCGGCCGCCGTCGGCGTCGTGTACATCATTTTCGCAGTCCGTCCCCTTGGAACAGAATACCAGTTCCTTCCTGAGTGGAAGATCGACGTAACAAATCCCACCGTCCGCGACACGGCGGAAGGAGACACGCTGCTCCCGTTCAAGCTCGGGCAGTCTATGGGCTACTTCACGCCGGAGGGGAAGGTCGTGCGCTTCGAGACATTTCCGTTCAAGGCGTCGATCTCGCGCTCCTTCTACACGTCATATACCGCGAACAATTCCGGAACTGACTTTTGGACGCCGGACGGCGAAAAGGCCGGAACCATCAGCGCCAGCGGCTTTCCGATGATTGACGGCGACAGGATCTTCGTGTTCCAGCCGGGAGGCTCGGCCTTCCTCATGTGCAGCGGGGACGGAAGCCGCCGATGGGAATACAGCGGCGCCGTGCCGATTACGGCGTTCGACTCCGCGGCGGACAGCTGCGTCGCAGGATTTGCGGACGGCACTGTCTGCGAATTCAGCTCCGACGGCGAAATCCGCCAGCGCTTCGCGCCCGGCGGCAGCGACTACCCGGTCATCCTCGGCGCTGCGATCTCCCCGGACGGCGAGCACATCGCCACCGTCTCCGGCCAGACGCGGCAGCGCTTCGTCCTCGCAAAGAAGGACGGCGTGCAGACAAAGATCGTCTTCCACGAGTTCCTGCCGTCGGACGAGCCGCTCCAGCAGCTTGTCAAATTCACCAGCGATTCCGCGCTCGTGTTCTACCACTGCAAGGATGCGATCGGAATCGTCAGCACGCGCACGGGAAAGAGCGCGCGCCTCAAAATGTCAGGGCAGGCGATCAGCCTTCAGGAACTGGGGAACCTCGTCTTCGTCCTCACAAAGCGCGGCAGGACGTACACCGTCTACGCGATCGAAAAATTCGCGACGCCGGCAGGAAGCTTTTCGTTCCAGGCGGACGCGGCGTTCATACTGGCGGACGGCGGCAGGCTGTACGTCGGAAAGGACTCCACGATTTCCTGCATCGACATCCAAAAGAAATAGGGGGATTCCATAATGAAAAGAACAGCCGCACCGCTCCTGTTCCTCGCGGCGGCCCAGCTGGCCGCGTTCGACTGGCCGCAAGTCCAGCCCGTCCAGCTCGACTCATTCTATTCGTATTTCGGACAGCTGCGCGGCGGCACCATCAGCAGCTCCCTCATCTTCTCCGAACCGTCCGAAGTCAAGGCTGCGGACGGCGGCTATCTGACAGTCATCATCCGCGAGCATAACGATGAGACGGACTTCTTTCCGTCCGCGCTGGGAAACGCCGTCGTCATCGCCCACAAGGACAGCCTGCTCACCGTCTACGCGAACATCGACGCCGCCAGCCTCGATGAAATCAACGTGGACCGGCAGGACGTCGAGGCGGGAGCGCCGCTCGGCAGCACGGGGGACAGCGCATGGCAGCACGGAAACAGCGCGCTGGAATTCCAGGTCATCGACACCAAGAACAATACCGCCATCAACCCCCGCCTCCTCGCGCCGCGGATCGGCAGGGAGCTGCCGCTCTCCATTTCCGGCATCGTCATGCAGGGAAGGAACGGCCGCTTCTACGAGGCGTCCCGGCAGAACGCGCTGCCCGCCGGAACATACCGCGTGTACGCGCGCCGCCAGCCGACCGCCGTGCCGTACAAGACGCGCATATCCATCAACGGGACGCTTGTGGACGAGCTGCTCTACGACCTGCTCCGGCAGGACGGAAATCAGCTGTGCGTCTCAGGCAGGAAGAACTACCCCAAGGACGCCGTCTACCCGGACGGCAGGCTGCACCTCATCGGCGAGGCGAACCTTGCCGCCGGACACAACGCCCTGCAGCTCACGCTCATCGACATCCTCGGAAAGGAGACGAGCGCCCTGTACAACCTGTCGATATACTGACGCCACAGCCGCGCCGATGCAGGCGGAAGGAGGGCGCCCGACAAAAAAAGCCGCGCGAGGCGGCTTTCGGAACTGGCGTCCGTCAAGAGAAGAAGGCGGCGGAAGGGACGAGGCAATCCCAAACAGTGCCGGAGCCGACGGGCGCTTCCTGCCACGGCGTCCGGCAGGAGCCTTGCCGCTCCATCGCCGCCAATCGGCCGCGCCGCCGCTAGGAAGTCAGAACACCGCCACAACTTCGCCGTTCTTGTACGTCTCGGCGATGTAGTCCCTGACCTTCTGGCTGCGCACCGCTCCGACAAGCGCCTTGATTTTTTCAGACTCCTCGCCGCCGGCCTTCGTGCAGAGGACGTTCACGTACGGGGAATCCGCGCCCTCGACGAACAGCCCGTCTTCAGAAGCGTTCAGTCCGGCGGGAAGCGCGTAGTTTCCGTTGATGACCGCCGCGTCCACATCGGAGAGGACGCGCGGCAGGGACGCCGCCTCAATTTCGCTGAACTTCAGATCCTTCCTGTTTTCCACGATGTCGGCGGGAACGGCCGTCAGCCCGGCGCCCTCGTCCAAGACGACAAGTCCCGCCGACTGAAGCAGCAGGAGCGCGCGCCCTTCATTGGTCGGATCATTGGGAATGGCGATTTCCGCGCCGTCAGGAATGTCCTCAAGGCTGCCATATTTGGAAGAATACAGCGCGAGCGGCTCGATATGAATGGCCGCCACGCTGACCAGATGGCAGCCGCGCTCGCTGTTGAACGACTCCATGTACGGCAGGTGCTGGAAATAGTTCGCGTCGATTTCCCCCGCCTCCACCGCCTCATTCGGCGTCACATAGTCGGTGAATTCCACGACGTTCAGATTCCAGCCCTGCTCCGCAAGGTCTCCGGCAATCAGCTCCAAAATCGCCGCATGAGGCTCCGGCGTCGCGCCGACTGAAATCACATTGTCCGCGCCACTCTTCCTGCATCCTGAAAACACAACGGCGGCGGCAACAGCCGCGCCCGCAATCGCACTGATTCTTTTCATACAAACACTCCTAAACGGCGGAACAGGCCGCCTCCTTTGCTTCCTGCCACTGTACCGCTTCAATTCGCCCGATGTCAATAGCGTCTGGAGGCGCAGCCGTCCGCCCGGCAGATGATGCCGCCGCCGGCGACGACGCCGTCACGGTACAGGACGGCGGACTGCCCCGGAGCGACGGCGCGCTGCGGCCCGGCGAAGGTGATGCGGAACGGCGTTCCCGAAAAGGACTCGCCGGCCTCCGGCTCATAGCGCTCGATCCGCGCCGCCACAGGACGCGACGCCAGCCGTATCTTCACAAGCGCCTCGAACGGCTCCGGCGGCTCCAATCCGGCGGGCCACACGAAATCGTCGGCGACCAGCCCGGAGGCGTCCAGCTCGCCGACTCCGGCAAGGACGACCACATTTTCCGCCGCATCGATCGAATGGACGTACAGCGGACGGTCCGCGCTGACGCCAAGCCCGCGGCGCTGCCCCACCGTGTAATGCTCGATGCCCCGGTGCCTGCCGAGGACGTGTCCGTCCAAATCAATGATGTCGCCGGGAACAGACGGCTTGTCGGCAAAGAGCAGGTCGAAATATTCTTCCGGAATGAAGTCCTGGCTTTCCTCCCGCGCCGCAGCAGCAAGGCGACGCTCTGCGGCAAGCGCGAACACGTCGCGCTTGGCAAGCCCCGCCAGCGGAAAGCGCACCTTTTCAAGAACGTCCGACGGAATCCGGCACAAAAAATACGTCTGGTCTTTTGACGCGTCAGCCGCCGATGCAATCATGCACGGCCGCGCGTCCGTACCCCACAGTCCGGCATCAGGCCGGACGACCCGCGCATAATGCCCCGTGCAGAAAAAATCGTAGTCCATGCCCAGTGCCGCGACGCCTTCCAGCAGCGCCCCAAATTTGATGAAGCGGTTGCAGCGGATGCAGGGATTCGGCGTGCGTCCCGAACGGTACTCCGCCTTGAAGTAGTCGAGAACCTCGCGCCGGTACGCCCCGCGCACATCGATGACGCGGTACTCCATGCCATGCTCCGCACAGAACGCCCGGCACGCCGCGATGTTCTCCTCCTCGCCCGGCCCATAGCAGGACTCCCGCGGCGCCTTTCCGCCGATTTGTTCGGGAAGCCCGCCGTCCCACAGCGACATCGTCACGCCGATGACGCGGCAGCCCTTTTCCTGAAGCATGAGCGCCGCAAGCGTGGAATCCACGCCGCCCGACATTCCGACAACCACCGTATCGCCCTTTGCGGGCAGACGTTCGTCACTGAATTTCATAGTGAATCAGTATACAATAATCCTGCGCCAATGGGAATATGCGCCCCCTGCGGGCGCGCCTACAGGATGTAGCGCGACAAGTCCTGATCAGCGGCGACATCCTTGAGCCGTTCGTCCACATACGCCGCATCGATGGAAACCGTCTCCCCGCTGCGCTCGTCCGCGCTGAACGAAATGTCGTCCAGCACCTTCTCCATAATGGTGTGCAGGCGGCGCGCGCCGATGTTCTCGCTGCGGGCGTTCACGTCCTCGGCGATGAAGCTCATCCGGTCGATGGAATCATCGGTAAAGACGAGCGTCACGCCCTCCGTCGCAAGCAGCGACGTGTACTGCCGGATGAGCGAATTCTTCGGCTCCATGAGGATCTTGCGGAAATCATCCTTGTGCAGGGAGTCAAGCTCCACCCGCAGCGGAAACCGTCCCTGCAGCTCGGGAATTAGATCGCTTGGCGCGGCGACGCTGAACGCGCCGGCGGCAATGAACAGGATGTGCGTCGTGTTGACGACGCCGTACTTCGTGTTGACGTTGCTCCCTTCCACAATCGGAAGGATGTCGCGCTGGACGCCCTCGCGGGAGACGTCCTGTCCGTGGGACTCTCCGTGGACGGCGATCTTGTCAATCTCGTCGATGAAGATGATGCCGCTCTGCTCGACGCGGCGGCGCGCAGTTTCAGAAACTTTGTCGTTGTCAACCATGCTGTCCAGCGTCTGCTCCGTCAGAATCCGGCGCGCCTCGCTGACCGAAACAGTGCGGCGCTTGCTGCGGCCGCCGCTGAGCATGGACGCAAGGCTCTGCATTCCGCTCTGCAAGTCGTCGAGGCTTCCTCCGGCAATGATCTCCATGCTCGGAATCTGGTGCGGACGGCTCACGTTCAGCTCCACCTCCCGTTCCTCAAGCTTTCCGTCACGGAGCATCGCGCGGAACTTTTCCCGAGTGGAATCCGCCGCGCTTCCGGCGGCATCAGTCGGAAGCGCGGCTTCATCAGCGCCGCCCTTCTTCTTGTCCCCGCCGCTTCCCGGCAGAAGCAGGTCGAGCAGCTTTTCTTCGACGGCGGCAACGCTCTTTTCCCTCAAGGACTCTTCCATCTCCGCCTTCACGTCGTTGAAGCCGACCGCCATCAGGTCGCGGATCATCGATTCGACGTCGCGCCCGACGTAGCCGACCTCGGTGTACTTCGTCGCCTCCACCTTGAGGAACGGCGCGCCGCACAGCTTCGCGAGGCGCCGCGCGATTTCCGTCTTCCCGACGCCCGTCGGCCCGATCATGAGGATGTTCTTCGGCGCGACCTCGTCGCGGATCTCTTCAGGCAGCTTGAGCCGGCGGGAGCGGTTTCGCAGGGCGACTGCTACGGCGCGCTTTGCTTTTCCCTGTCCGACAATGTACTGGTCAAGCTTTTCCACAATCTGCCGCGGCGTCAAATCCAACGACTCCTCCGGCAGCTTCATATCGACAGATACAGGCATGGTGTCCGACACTACAGTTCCTCCACAGTAATATGTTCATTCGTATAGATGCAGATGCTCCCGGCAATCCGCAGGCTGCGCTCCGCAATCTCCCGTGCGGAAAGATCCGACGAATTCAAATAGGCGAGCGCCGCCGCGTACGCGAAGTTGCCGCCGGAACCAATCGCAAGCACGTCGTTCTCCGGCTCGACGACGTTTCCGTCGCCGGAAATAAGCAGGATCTTGTCCTTGTCGGCGACCAGAAG
>CAMWPF010000023.1 GCA_947176045.1 uncultured Treponema sp.
ATGCGTACTTGGTCTTCATACCGCTCCAAAAACGGAAGGAAACGAAGAATCCGCTGCCGGAATACCTTGTCGATTCTGCGGAAAAGGAGGCCCTGCGCTCCGAAAGCCAGAACGGGCCGAGCACTCATGAAAATCCGGCAAAATACAACGCCATGTTTGAGCGGCGTGCGAAGAAAGGACAGTGCTTCTTCCAGCCGTACCTTGGATGCAGGGAATTCAGCTGCTTCTTCAAGTTGGTTGACCCGGAACGCGAGCAATCCGAACCAATACATGAAACGCGGGATTTGGGATTCATGCTGTACGACATGGATTATTCAGATCCGCACAATATCACGCCCGCTTTTTTCAATGCCAGAATCGAAAACGGCGTCGTCCGCATTCCCAACTGGAACAGCGAAGAGGTGAGAAAATGATATTGCAGGCATTATATGACTATGCGCGGAGAAAGGGCGGAGATATTCCTGAAGACGGGTTTGCAAACGTCGAGATAAAGCACCTCATCAAAATCACTGAGGACGGCGCCTTCATTGATTTTGTCTCAACCGTGGAAGACAAGAAAGGAAAAATATACACGCACCTTCCCAAACAGGTCGAGCGGACTTCGGGGGCAAAAGCCTCGCTTCTATTGGACAATGCGGGCTATGTCCTCGGAGTTCCAAAGCAAATACCAGAATCAGATCCTCAAAAAGATAAAAAGCAGGCGAAGGAAGAAAAATCTGCAAGAGTGAAAAATGAACTCTTCATAGGCAAGATAGAAGAGCTGTACGAAAAATGCAGCGGCAATACGGGCGTCGCCGCCGTACACAAATTCTACACAGAGAACAGGAAGAACGGATTCGATGCTGTTTCGGCATCCAGCCTCTGGGAAGAAGTGCAGAAATCGACAGGGATGCTTTCCTTCATCCTCGAACATGAGGACGCGCTGGTCGCGCAGCATGACGACGTGGCGGCCTACCATCGGAATGCGCTTGCCGAAGCCGAATCAGCAGGCGGAAAAGAATCCGGTTCCGACAAGGCAGGAATCTGCCTCATCACGGGAGAAAAATCGGCAATCGCACGGCTTCATCCTGCAACTCCCATTTTGAACAGCAAAAGCGTTGCGAAACTTGTCGGATTTCAAGTAAACAGCGGATATGATTCCTACGGAAAGGAACAGTCGCACAACGCGCCCGTCTCTGTAAAGGCTGCGGCAGCATACACGAACGCGCTGAACTATTTGAAGGACTCTCCCAAAAACAGGTTCTTCATCGGCAGCGACACAGTGGTGTTCTGGGCGGAAAAAGGCGGCAAGGCAAATGAATTTGAAGGCGCCTTCGCATCGTTCTTCAACCCGCCCAGAGACAATCCAGACAAGGGTGTCGCACAGGTAAAAAGCCTGCTTTCCGCCGCGTACACGGGAAAACTGGAAGAGATTGATTCAAACTTCTACGTCCTCTGCCTGTCTCCCAATGCCGCACGAATTTCCGTACGGTTTTGGGAGACAGGAACAGTGAGGGATTTTGCGAGCAGAATCAGACAGCATTTCGATGACTTTGAAATCGTACGCGCGCCCTATGATCCGGAATGCCTGAACCTCTACCATATTTTGTCGTCAGTAGCGTTGGAACGCAAAATAGAGAATGTCGCTCCCAATCTGATAGGAGCCATAATGCAGTCCATTTTACGCGGACTGCCGTATCCCGCCACCTTGCAGCAGCAGTGCATTAGAAGAATCAGGGCGGAGCAAAAGGTTACGCGGGAACGCGCGGCAATCTTGAAAGCGTATCTGAATAGATTATATAGATACAACAACAGCAGCAAGGAGGTGCTTGTGTCTTTAGACAGAAAATGTTCGGACAAAGGGTATCTGCTAGGACGCTTGTTTGCAGTTCTAGAAAAAGTGCAGCAGGACACCCATCCTGGACTGAACGCAACAATTACCGACCAGTTTTATGGCTCGGCTTCTACAAATCCGGCGACTGTTTTCACACAACTGCTCAAATTGAACCAGCATCATTTAAGCAATTACGAAAGCAAAGGATTGAAGACAATCCGGGAGAAAGAGCTTGGGGAAATAATGAATGCAATCGACCACTTCCCCACTCATTTGAATATGAACGAGCAGTCGCAATTTGCAATCGGCTACTATCATGAGAAGCAAAGCTTCTTTGAAAAGACAAATACATCTGACAAATCTGAAGGAGAAAACGGATTATGAGCAAACTGGAAAAGCGGTATGACTTCGTGCTGTACTTTGATGTGAAAGATGGAAATCCGAACGGAGATCCCGACGCCGGAAACCTTCCCCGCATAGATGCGGAAACAGGCAGCGGAATCGTCACCGATGTTTGCCTGAAGCGAAAAGTGCGCAATTATGTGCAAATAACAAAAGGAAGCGAAGCTGGATATGACATCTTTGTGAAAGAAAAGGCTGTTTTGAACAGGGAAATCGACAAGGTGTATGAGGAACTGAACATCAAGGCGAATGAAAAGCAGAAGGCAAAGGGCGAGGATGTGGAGAAAGGCCGTGCAGCATTATGCGCGAAATTCTTCGACATCAGGACGTTCGGCGCAGTCTTAAGCACCGGGGCAAATGCAGGACAAGTCAGAGGCCCGGTGCAGCTTACGTTCGCACGCTCCGTCGAACCAATCGTCTCATTTGAACACAGCATCACACGGATGGCCGTTGCAACCGAAGCAGAGGCAGAAAAGCAGGGCGGGGACAATAGAACCATGGGGCGGAAGTACACGGTTCCATACGGCCTGTACAGGACATACGGGTTCATCTCACCACATTTTGCCGCAAGCACAGGATTTTCTACAGATGATCTGGAACTTTTATGGAAGGCGCTTTCTGAAATGTTCGAATATGACAGATCCGCCGCACGGGGACTGATGACGACGAGGCGGCTTGTCATTTTCGAGCATAATTCAGCGCTTGGTTCAAAACCTGCCGATGAATTGTTCAACAGGGTCAAGGTCGAGCATACGGGAAACACCCCGGCACGGGATTTTTCGGACTACACCATAACCCTTGACGGACAATCCTTGACAGAAACGATGACAACTGTTTCTGTTTGAGATGCATCCGGAATCTGACTATCTGCCGCTCAGCGGGCTTCAACATTTGCGTTTTTGCTCGCGGCAGTGCGCCTTTATACATATAGAGCAACTCTGGGTTGAAAATTTCCTTACAGCCGCGGGACGCGTCCTCCATGAAAAAGTCCATAGCGGAATCGCAGAATCCCGGAACGCGGTGAAGACAGAACGCAATTTGAACATTGCATCCCGTACGCTTGGACTTGCCGGACAGACGGACGCGGTTGAATTCTATTCTGACGGAACCGTCATACCGGTTGAGTACAAGCACGGCAAACCAAAAGGAGACACAAGCGATGAAGTCCAGCTGTGCGCCCAAGCTATTTGTCTGGAAGAAATGCTTGGCTGCAAAATTACGGAAGCAGCCTTGTACTATTTTAAAATCAGAAAAAGGCTGGCAATACGTATTACAGATGAATTGAGGAAGGAAACCGCCGATTTGGCAGACCAATTCCATCATCTTGTAAAGGATGGCAGGACACCTGTCGCAGACTTTTCAAAAAAATGCGAAAGCTGTTCTTTTTTGGATTCCTGCTTTCCGGATTCCGCAGGAAGGAAAAAATCTGTGGATATATACATAAAGCGAAGAATCCGTTCAGATGCAATCCCAGACGATGATTTATGAGGCGGCCATGCAAAGATTTCTCTACACACTCTACATAACGACGCAAAAAACATATCTGCACAAAAAAGGCGAATCAGTCGAAGTGGTCCTAGACAAAGAGGTGCTGGCGCTGATTCCGTTGATTACATTGGAAAGCATCGTCTGCTTTGGAAACATATACGTAAGCCCGTTCTTATTGGGCGCCTGTCCAAAATACAATGTTACAATAAGCTTTCTTTCGCGCACTGGAAAATTCTTGGCAAGGGTGCAGGGGCCTGTCGCAGGAAACGTCCTCTTGCGGAAGGCTCAGTACAGAATGTCGGACGACAAGGCGAAATCAGCAGAAACAGCAAGATACTTCATAACCGGAAAGCTGATGAACCAGAAGACCGTCTTGCAACGAGCCGTCCGTGACCACAAGGACAAATTGAACGCTGAAAAAATCCAAGGCGCAATAGAAAAATTGAACGGCAGCCTGCTCAAAATCGAACAGGAAACAGAATTGGACAAGCTGCGAGGAATCGAAGGCGACTTTTCCGAAACGTATTTCTCCGTCTTTGATGAACTGATTACATCACAAAAAGATAATTTCAAATTTGAAGGCAGAAACCGCCGGCCGCCGTTAGACGCAGTGAACGCCATGCTGTCGTACGTGTACACTCTTTTATATCATGACATGATCAGCGCGTTGGAATGCGTCGGATTGGATCCGGCAGCAGGCTTTTTGCATAGAGACAGGCCGGGAAGATTGAGCCTCGCATTGGATTTAGTCGAAGAATTCCGTCCGTTCTTTGCAGACAGGCTTGCATTGTCACTGATAAACCGAAATGAAATAGGCGCAAGTCAGTTCGAAAAAACAGCAAGCGGAGCCGTCATTATGAATGACGAAGCGCGGAAAACCATTATAACAACATATCAAAAAAGGAAGGAGGCCGTAGTGATCCATCCATATGTTGAAAAAAGAATGCACCTGGCAATTTTATTCCATACGCAGGCAAAACTGTTGGCGAGATATATACGTGGAGACATTGATGGATATCCAGTCTATATTTGGCGGTAAAAGAAAGGGAATTGCCATATGATGATGCTTGTCAGCTATGATGTCGCACAAGATGAGAAAGGCGAAAGACGCCTGCGCCGCGTCGCAAAACTACTGGAAAATTACGGACAGCGTGTGCAGTTTTCAGTGTTTGAATGCCTTGTCGATCCAGCGCAATGGATAGAATTAAAGTCAAAGCTTTTGAAAGAAATAAATGCTGAATATGACAGCCTGCGGTTCTATAACCTAGGAGCAAACTGGCAGAGAAAAGTAGAACATATTGGACAAAAAGAACCGCTGAATCCCCAAGGCGTTCTTATTCTATAGGCATCGCGAACCTAAAGCAGGCGGAGCGATTGAATTACCTATCTTCTTTTGTTACAATAAGATACAGATATGATATTTTCGTTGCAAGGCAAGTTCGCGATTCTCCCGTGTTAATTTGCTGTATTGCAATGAATTAGTCATAATGCCGTCGCTCCATCACAGGAGCGTGAATTGAAACCTCTTTGATCGATCGAAGCGACTTGTATAAAGCTGTCGCTCCATCACAGGAGCGTGAATTGAAACAACCTTACCACGGAATTACACCACTGTCAAGCATTGTCGCTCCATCACAGGAGCGTGAATTGAAACTAGCATATTAACTTGAGCCTTTCGCTGCTGCAAAGTCGCTCCATCACAGGAGCGTGAATTGAAACTTAAGAGCATTACCGATCACGATGTGGAGAATAGTCGCTCCATCACAGGAGCGTGAATTGAAACTCGAGCGTGCTAATCGGTGCGGTTCTCGTTATAGTCGCTCCATCACAGGAGCGTGAATTGAAACCAGTCATGCCCGCCCCTAGCCGCAAGACCGCGGTATGTCGCTCCATCACAGGAGCGTGAATTGAAACTCGCTTCGGAAACGCTGCCGGAGTGCTGATATGGCGTCGCTCCATCACAGGAGCGTGAATTGAAACTGAATGATCGTCGGGGCGGTCGTGTTGTCGGACCTGTCGCTCCATCACAGGAGCGTGAATTGAAACCCTACTTATCATGCCAAAGAGTTTGGTACCTACGTCGCTCCATCACAGGAGCGTGAATTGAAACATACCTTAAAAAAAAACCAAGAGGTGTGGTAAAAGTCGCTCCATCACAGGAGCGTGAATTGAAACCTTTGCGTCCATAACTCAATACTAGCGCGAAATGATGTCGCTCCATCACAGGAGCGTGAATTGAAACCTTATATCTCGCTTGCGAACGGAAATGAAGCTCCGTCGCTCCATCACAGGAGCGTGAATTGAAACTGAAAGCTCGGATTAAAAAAATCGTACCTGGATTTGTCGCTCCATCACAGGAGCGTGAATTGAAACAACGCTAAGAAAACGTTTGTTGAACGTGGTTACGGTCGCTCCATCACAGGAGCGTGAATTGAAACACCGCCGTCGCGGTCGTCTTGTTAGTCGAGGTGGTGTCGCTCCATCACAGGAGCGTGAATTGAAACGTACAGGTCTGATTATATGCGTCCGTTTGCGGTACGTCGCTCCATCACAGGAGCGTGAATTGAAACAAGAGTACAGACACGCACCATATTACCTGAATCATGTCGCTCCATCACAGGAGCGTGAATTGAAACATTGTTTTAATAACAAGGCTTTTCAGGAGGTGTGTCGCTCCATCACAGGAGCGTGAATTGAAACTTGATGAACGCCCTTACGTTTGTACTCTTTCCAATTGTCGCTCCATCACAGGAGCGTGAATTGAAACGAAGAGTGTATCACTAATCCGCCAAAGGAGGACGCGTCGCTCCATCACAGGAGCGTGAATTGAAACCAAACTCAGTCACAAGGTATCGGATTACAATGGTGTCGCTCCATCACAGGAGCGTGAATTGAAACTGCACTCCATAACTGTGTAAACGTTGACTATCAAAGTCGCTCCATCACAGGAGCGTGAATTGAAACGTCTCCACGGTCAAAATCGATCCGCGGCCGCCGGGTCGCTCCATCACAGGAGCGTGAATTGAAACCAGACAGTAGTCGCCGGATACCCCGAATGCCTCAAGTCGCTCCATCACAGGAGCGTGAATTGAAACACGGTCAACAGAAAAAGGAAGTCCGGCGTATTGTCAAGTCGCTCCATCACAGGAGCGTGAATTGAAACTAAGGGGGTGCATGTGAGTATGCCAGATGCCTTCGTGTCGCTCCATCACAGGAGCGTGAATTGAAACACAGTCTTATTCTACTGGAGGTTCTTCCCCCAGTCTGTCGCTCCATCACAGGAGCGTGAATTGAAACGGTGACGCCTATCAACACTCCTGTTAAGATTTCTTGTCGCTCCATCACAGGAGCGTGAATTGAAACAAGAGGGCGCCTACCAGGCGAAGGTGACGGAATTGTCGCTCCATCACAGGAGCGTGAATTGAAACACCTCCGTGATGTCTATTTCGTGTTCCGCAGGAAGGTCGCTCCATCACAGGAGCGTGAATTGAAACAGCGGCGAGTTGCCGATCTGACGTCTGCGGGACTTGTCGCTCCATCACAGGAGCGTGAATTGAAACTTTTGTGTCTCGCACACCTCCTGAAAAGCCTTGTTGTCGCTCCATCACAGGAGCGTGAATTGAAACTCCGAGCCATTTGGTAATCGAACTCCTCTTACGACGTCGCTCCATCACAGGAGCGTGAATTGAAACATAAAAAAAAGCCGGGAGACGTGGTAAATCTCTCGGGTCGCTCCATCACAGGAGCGTGAATTGAAACTCAGGGCCTCACGGGGAAAACCATCGCAATAAGAGTCGCTCCATCACAGGAGCGTGAATTGAAACTGTTTAACCATGCTATAAATATCAGTGGCGAAATGTCGCTCCATCACAGGAGCGTGAATTGAAACACTACAAGGAGAGGTTTCCGCCAACTGCCTAAAAGTCGCTCCATCACAGGAGCGTGAATTGAAACGCTTACGATCCCAGCAAAGGCCCTGGAACTCCCGTCGCTCCATCACAGGAGCGTGAATTGAAACTCAAATTAAGGTCTCTTGAAATCGAAAGGTTATGTCGCTCCATCACAGGAGCGTGAATTGAAACATAGTTAAAAAAAAACCAAGGAGTGGTAATCCGTCGCTCCATCACAGGAGCGTGAATTGAAACATGGTTAAAAAAGAACCAAGGAGTGGTAATCCTTGGTCGCTCCATCACAGGAGCGTGAATTGAAACTTTTAGTTCTGCTCCGAAAATGCTTGACAACGGAATGTCGCTCCATCACAGGAGCGTGAATTGAAACTGTTTAACCATGCTATAAATATCAGTAGCAAGAGTCGCTCCATCACAGGAGCGTGAATTGAAACTGATAAACAGGACTTTGGTGAGTCACTCTTTGATCGTCGCTCCATCACAGGAGCGTGAATTGAAACACTACAAGGGGAGTGGTTTCCGCCAACTGCCTAAAAGTCGCTCCATCACAGGAGCGTGAATTGAAACACAGCTTGCCGTCCGTGAGGGCAGACCCGAATTGGTCGCTCCATCACAGGAGCGTGAATTGAAACACCATCAACGCGACCGGCACCCGCATCGACGGAAAGTCGCTCCATCACAGGAGCGTGAATTGAAACATGGCCTCCTGGAACGATTCGAGCGAGGCGACCGGCGTCGCTCCATCACAGGAGCGTGAATTGAAACTTCGTACAAATGGAATGCAGCATCGTTGAATATGGTCGCTCCATCACAGGAGCGTGAATTGAAACGCTTTACCGCGGAACGGCACAATCTATTACGTCGTGTCGCTCCATCACAGGAGCGTGAATTGAAACGTCAAGACCGCGCTCGTCGTCTCCGCGCAGTACGGTCGCTCCATCACAGGAGCGTGAATTGAAACAAAAAAAAATAAAAAAAATCGAAAAAAATAAGAAAGTCGCTCCATCACAGGAGCGTGAATTGAAACGGCGACATGCTCGCCCCGGCCGTCTCGATGGCGCTGTCGCTCCATCACAGGAGCGTGAATTGAAACAAGATTCCCATCGGCCGCCCGTCCGTCATCGAGGAGTCGCTCCATCACAGGAGCGTGAATTGAAACTGTCCCGCCGACTGCACGGCGAACGACGTAACGCTGAGTCGCTCCATCACAGGAGCGTGAATTGAAACTCCGCCTGCGCCACGATCTTGTAGCAGGGGGTGAGTCGCTCCATCACAGGAGCGTGAATTGAAACTTGTCAGAGGAGGAGGCGGATATCGTCTTGGAGGAGTCGCTCCATCACAGGAGCGTGAATTGAAACATGTAGTCGCAGAGGACTGGAACCCACGGGAATCGTCGCTCCATCACAGGAGCGTGAATTGAAACGAGGATGTGTTGAAAATGAGCATGTTATGCAAGAGTCGCTCCATCACAGGAGCGTGAATTGAAACATCCAGATGGTGTCGAGCGGCACCTCTGTATTCGTCGCTCCATCACAGGAGCGTGAATTGAAACTCCAGCGGCGCCGTCGGCGGCCTGCTGTCAAACCTCGTCGCTCCATCACAGGAGCGTGAATTGAAACTACTCGCTGGACAACCCGATCTGATCCGCCCCGCAAAGTCGCTCCATCACAGGAGCGTGAATTGAAACCGTCCATTCCGCGGCTGTACATCACGGCGTCCGGAGTCGCTCCATCACAGGAGCGTGAATTGAAACACTCCAAAACGGTTGAAGAGGCGTTCTGCAACATTGTCGCTCCATCACAGGAGCGTGAATTGAAACAGTGGAATGGAGATGTTGGGAAGTTGACTTTGACAGGTCGCTCCATCACAGGAGCGTGAATTGAAACTCAACTCGCTATCCGTGAGGGCAGACCAGAGTTAAGTCGCTCCATCACAGGAGCGTGAATTGAAACTGCAATGGCTTGATAAGGCTGTTGAAGAGATTCCCGTCGCTCCATCACAGGAGCGTGAATTGAAACACCGTTATAACGTATGTCAATGGCGCCAGCCTGGATGTCGCTCCATCACAGGAGCGTGAATTGAAACTACTGATATATCCTCACCCTCACCGCGTATATCCCGTCGCTCCATCACAGGAGCGTGAATTGAAACGATATATTTCGCCGTAGCAAGCCACAGGACGGAATGTCGCTCCATCACAGGAGCGTGAATTGAAACTTTTTGAAAAAGAATTGATTGATGAAGCACGCGATGTCGCTCCATCACAGGAGCGTGAATTGAAACTTGCGAAGGATAAGGATTCGGGAGCAAGATGTTTTGTCGCTCCATCACAGGAGCGTGAATTGAAACACTCTAGGGAGATGGGGCAGAGGGGAACTGACAGTCGCTCCATCACAGGAGCGTGAATTGAAACCCTTGATGGGTTGACTAGCCAGGAACAAGATGAAAGGTCGCTCCATCACAGGAGCGTGAATTGAAACCCATTGGACGCCCCTCCGTCATCGAGGACGGTATGTCGCTCCATCACAGGAGCGTGAATTGAAACACGACGTGGTTGAGGCATTCGGGGTATCCGGCGACGTCGCTCCATCACAGGAGCGTGAATTGAAACGTCCACTGGTATGTAGTCCATGCGCCGTAAGATGTGTCGCTCCATCACAGGAGCGTGAATTGAAACCCTGCAAGGCTCATGTAACGGAAGTCGCCGAAGCGTCGCTCCATCACAGGAGCGTGAATTGAAACAAGAAATTCAAATGGGTGTACGATGATTGTGAAAGGTCGCTCCATCACAGGAGCGTGAATTGAAACGCCGCCCGGTGGGTCGAAATGACAGGCGATACGTCGCTCCATCACAGGAGCGTGAATTGAAACATATTTGTAATTGTAAGGGATAAACGAAGTCCCAGTCGCTCCATCACAGGAGCGTGAATTGAAACCTCACTTTGTTGAAAGCAGTTCAAAGTGGATTGTTGAGTCGCTCCATCACAGGAGCGTGAATTGAAACACCCTCTTGTGGAACTATATCAAGTCCAAAATCGAAGTCGCTCCATCACAGGAGCGTGAATTGAAACTTTATAAAATTTAATTAAAAATGTTTGTAACTTCGTCGCTCCATCACAGGAGCGTGAATTGAAACGTCTCCACGGTCAAGATCGCCCCGCGCCCGCCGGCGTCGCTCCATCACAGGAGCGTGAATTGAAACTTAAATCCCTCAAGGGTCTTGATGTTGGTGTTAAAGTCGCTCCATCACAGGAGCGTGAATTGAAACCACAGCATGGAGCCGTCGGGCATCGGGGTGTCGTGTCGCTCCATCACAGGAGCGTGAATTGAAACTCCTCGCGTGGTCAGCAAATCCCGACTTCTATGGCGTCGCTCCATCACAGGAGCGTGAATTGAAACGTCAGAGAAAAAGTTAGTTCTTTGCAAAAGAACTGTCGCTCCATCACAGGAGCGTGAATTGAAACTTTGCAAAAGAACTATACAAAACAAAAAATAGGCGTCGCTCCATCACAGGAGCGTGAATTGAAATATGGACGGGTATTATGACAATCCCAGATGTGCAGAACAAAGCAGAGTTATCTGCCTGAATGAAATCTAAAGGACACAACGGATTGAGCATGAGCTGTCACCATGCTGATAATAGCGCTGCCAACAAAAAATATTGACAATTTTTGTTGGCTTATAATGCTATTAGGCTCTTTATGCAATGGATTACGGGCCGGTGCAACCTACCTCCATCTATACGAAAGCTTCATTTTTTAACATATTCACTATATTTCGATGCAACAGATAGACCTCTTTTACATGCTTCAGCCATAAATTATAAGCAATATTGAACCAATAATTATAATAAAAAATGACATATTTTGGGGCATGCCTCAATGCTGTTTGAGCAAGATTCAT
>CAMWPF010000024.1 GCA_947176045.1 uncultured Treponema sp.
AATAAATATTGATCTGTTCCATTTGTGTCATTTTCCTTTTTCAGAAGATCACAAATTTGAGTTGCGCTTGCCCTGAAATTCGCAGCCCGCACATTTCCAATCGCATACGAATACAGTGCCTGCGGCTCCCGCGGTGACAAAGACGACTTTTGCGCTTCAAAAACAAATTCCACAGGCTTTCTGGGAAGCCGGCGGTTGCCTGCAATCCTTTCATACAAGTCATTTTTATCAATTATTTCAAATTCATTTGGCTTGGAAAATAAATCAAACAATGCTTTGTTTGCGCTTTTATCATCATATTTATTTCCATTAAAAATAAAATACAGGCGCGGATATATGATGCACCGGCTGGCAGTTATTTCTTCATATTCATCGAGACTTGGCAGAACGCCTTCTATATTCAGCTGTCTGGCACTGTTTCCTTCAGAAAAGACAGACCGATAATCAGATTGAAATTTGGAAAGTTCATTTTTCTTCAGCGTATTTATATTTTTACACTGGAACACATGCTGGACATATGAAGCAGTATCTTCAAGCTGCTCAAAATAAATGCCGTCGAATCCGCCATCCCCGCCCTTTATCTGAATCGTATCATACACTTCGTCAAACGGCTTGTCCAACAGGACAGCTATCGAAAAAATTTCAAAGGCAAGGTTCCTATTCTTTTGAACATCATCACTTTGATGATATTTCCTTGAAATCATATCAATATAGCTGTTGATAAAAATGTCTTTATTATCCATAATTTTAAATCCAGTATAGCTGAAAAAACAGAAGCAAACAATATATATCTATTGCTACTCCTTCCCGTCCTCCGCCTCCGTTACATCCTCGTAGCACATATCGACCTTGGAGACGCAGCCCATCATGTCGAGGCGGACGGTTACACGGCGCTGGCGCTTGTTCACGGCGATGACGTTTCCTTCAAGCCCTTTGAGCGGGCCGTCAATTACGACGATCCGCCGTCCCGGCTCGAATTTCAATCTGGAAAGCCCGAGGCTTTCGCCGCAGCGCAGGAAGTTCTCGAAGACTGAAAGGCTCTCCCCGGCGAGCGGGCGGATGTCGGTGTTGCTCATCAGAAAGCGGCAGAAGCCGCGAAGCGCCTTGAGGCGCGAGACGACTTCAGCCTCAAGGCGCGGAAGGCCGCAGAAGATGTAGCCGGGAAACATCGTCTGTTCAAAAAAAAGCCCCTTGTTCGTCCGCATCTTCTTCCTGAAGACATACGCCGAAAACTGCGGAAACCCGCCGCGAAGCTCCTCAAGCGCGCTCTGCTTGAAGCGCTCCTCCTCGCCCGTCCGGACCATCATGCAGTAGTACTTCATGGCACCTCCCCGCGGAATTTCAAAAGAACCGGTGCGCCGCAAGGAACGCGGCGGCGGCAGAAGCGGCGAGCAGCGAAAGGACGAGCTTCCTGCACAGCCGGGACGGAGCGTCGCAGGGAAGGAGGCGGCGCCACGAAAAGCCGTCCGCCCGGAACAGGCAGGCGAACGCGGCCGCGCAGAACGCCGCAAGCACGGCCGCGAGCCGGAGCGCGAAGAGACGTTCCGCGCCGTCCGCCCCCGCCGCCAGCAGCGCCGCGAGGTAGAGCGCCGCGAACGCCAGCGCGCAGACCGAACACTGCCACAGCGCGGCGCGGTATTCGGCGCGCCCCGCAAAGAACGCCGCGAGCGCCGTCGCAAAGACTGCGCACAAGAATCCCGCCGCAAGCAGCAGCGCCGTCGCGACATAAAATACGCCCCAGGCGGCGCTCTCGCCGTCAATCAGGAACATGAACGACGACAGCACGGTCAGGACGACTTCCTGCACCGCCGCCATCATGCACAAAAAGCCGAAAATTCCCGCAATCCGCAGCGCCATCCGGCGCGCCGCGCCCATCCCCTCCGCCTTTGCGCCTCCTTCCGCTCCGTCCATGCCGCGCCTCACAAAAATGACTTGATGCCGTCAAGCGACGGACAGAGATGCCACAGCAGCGCTTTGATTTCCGGCTCCGCCTGAATCTTGTCAGGCACCATGACGACCTTCAGCCCCGCCGCCGCCGCGCTTCGGACGCCGTTCGGACTGTCCTCGATGGCGGCGCACCGCGCCGGCTCCACGCCGAGGGACGCGCAGGCGCGCAGATAGATTTCAGGATCGGGCTTGGAATGCTCCACCATGTCGCCGCAGGTCAGCGTCTCGAAGCAGTCCAGAAGCCCCGCCGCCGAAAGCTGCCGCCGGACGACCGCCTCCCGCGTGGACGACGCGAGCGCAAGGCGGTGCCGCCCCCGCACGTAGCGGACCGCCTCGAGCGCGTGCGGCATGAGCGGGATTCCGTCCCGCGCCGCCGCCTCCCGGAACAGCTCGGACGTCCGCTCCAAAAATCCCGGCGCGTCGAACGAATCGCCATAAAAGCGCCGCAGGAGTAGGACCGTGTCCGCCTTGTTCATGCCGATGCAAGCGAACATCGCCGGACGGATGTCGGAAAGCCCCAGCTCCTCCGCCGCCTGAATCCAGACGCGGTTGCTGAGGGTCTCCGTGTCCAAGATGACGCCGTCCATATCAAAGATGACGGCCTCAACGCCGCCGCGCGGTCCTTCCGATTCTTCCATGCCCGCATTATAGCGGGATTTTGCGCAAGAGTAAACAGAACGCCGTTCCAGCAACCTCCGCCGTCCTTCCGATTGAGTCATATCGGCATTTTGTATATAATCGTCTGAACTGCCGCGCGCCGCATTCCGCGCCAACGGCACAAGGAAGCCGTATGTCAAAAGGATTTCAAAAAGACTTGTCGCAGGGCAGCATCGTGAAGAACCTGACGCTGTTCGCCCTGCCGTTTCTGGTTTCAAACATCGTCCAGACATGCTACAACGTCGCCGACATGCTCATCGTCGGCAATTTCAGCGGAACAATCAGCATGTCGGGCGTGAATATCGGCGGACAAGTGACGCTCATCCTGACGAACTTCATCATGGGGCTGTGCACGGGCGGAACGGTCATGATCGCGCAGTATCTCGGCTCGAAGCGCCAGAAGGACATGGAGACGACAATCTCCACGCTGATGACGATGCTCCTGATCGGGGCGGCCGCCATCACCGCCCTTATGCTCGTCCTCAAAAATCCGCTGCTCCGCGCCATCCGCACGCCGTCCGAAGCGTTCTCCGAAGCCGACCGCTACCTCACCGTTACCGTTTCGGGAATCATATTCATCTTCCTGTACAACGCCTTGAGCGCGATCATGCGCGGCATGGGCGACAGCAAGCGCCCGCTGTACTTCGTCCTCATTTCATGCATCGCGAACGTCGCGCTCGACCTGCTCCTCGTCGCGCGCTTCAACATGGGCGCGGTGGGAGCGGCGGCGGCGACCGTCGCATCGCAGGCGCTGAGCGTCGTCCTCTGCATCGCCTACATGAAGCGGAACGGATTTCCGTTCGACTTCCGCCCCTCGTCGTTCCGCATCCACGAAACGTACTGCCTGCGCATCTGCAAGATCGGGCTTCCGGCGGCAATCCAGAACGGAGTCGTCAGCCTGTCGTTCCTGTTCATCACGATGCTGGTGAACAGCATGGGCGGAGTCGACGCGTCCGCCGCCGTCGGCGTGGTGAGCAAGGTCAACGGCTTCGCAATCCTGCCGGCCGTCGCGCTGAGCAGCTCCATTTCGACGATGGCTGCGCAGTGCATCGGCGCGGGACTATGGAACCGGGCGAAAAAAACGTGCTGGATCGGAATGGCGATGGCGATGGCGCTGAGCGCGGCAGTGTTCGCGCTGGTGCAGGCGTTTCCCGAACCGATCCTGCGCCTCTTCGACAGGACGAACCCGGAAATGATCCGGCGCGGCGCGGAATACTTCAGCACGTTCAGCTTCGACTACCTGCTCGTTCCGATCTGCTTCTGTCTGAACGGACTGTTCATCGCATCGGGGCACACGACGTTCTCGCTCGTCAACTCCGCGATGTCGTCGCTGCTCCTGCGCGTTCCGGCAAGCTACATTTTCGGAAGGCTGCTCTCGCTCGGCATCCGCGGCATCGGCATGGGCGCGCCGATTGCCACTGCCGGAAGCGTAATCGCCGTGCTGCTCTTCTACGCCTCCGGCAGATGGCGCGCGAACACAGTCGCATAATCCTCCGCCGCACGGTTGACAAGCACCCCCGGAATATGGCATCATGTGTTCCATGAAGTTGAACGCAATCGTCACAGTCCTTGTCCTCGTCGTAACGGTCATAAAAAAGCCGGGGGCGTAGCGCATTGCACTGTATCTGAAAGATAGACAGAGAAAGGCCCTCCAAAAACGGAGGGCTTTTTTTTATAGACGGGCGGACGCATGATTTCATAAAACCAAGAGGCAGGAGCGACTATGAAGAAAAACGGCGCACAAATCATCGTAGAACTGTTGGAACGGTACGGCATCGGCACCGTCGCAGGAATTCCCGGCGGTTCCATCCTTCCATTATATGACGAGCTTTCCCGCAGCTCCATCCGCCACATCCTCGTCCGGCAGGAGCAGGCGGGCGGATTCATCGCGCAGGGCATCGCCCGCACCACCGGCAGGCCCGCCGTCTGCCTGGCGACAAGCGGGCCGGGCGCCATGAACCTTCTGACTGCAATCGCCGACGCCCGCAGCGATTCTATTCCCGTCATCGCAATTACCGGGCAGGTCAACACCTACCTCATCGGAACCGACGCATTCCAGGAGGCGGACACGTTCGGGCTGTCCTTTCCGATCACCAAGCACAGCATCATGGTCAAAGCTCCTGCGGAGCTGCTCACGGCGTTTCCCGAAGCCTTCGCCATCGCGGTCAACGGACGCCCCGGCCCCGTCCTCATCGACGTGCCGCGCGACGTCCAGCTCGCCGAATGCGAATTCGACGCCTACCCCGACGTGTCTGACTTTTGCGGAACAGATGAATCGTGCGTGCGCTTCCACACCAAGCCGGAAGCAATGCCCGCCGTCCTTGAAGCTGCTGCGGCGCTCATCGCCGCAGCACGGCGCCCCGTCCTGTACCTCGGCGGCGGCTGCAATTCCCCGCAAGCCGCGCAGAGCGCCGCCGCGTTCCTGAAGCAGTGCCGGATGCCGGCCGTCTGCTCGCTCATGGGGCTGGGCTGCGTTCCTGCCGACAGCGGCGACTTTGCGGGCATGGTCGGAATGCACGGAAGCTATGCCGCGAACGCCGCCATGCACGGAAGCGACCTCGTGATTGCCGCCGGAGCGCGCTTCGACGACCGCGCCACGGGAAGCGTTCCCTGCTTCTGCCCGGACGCGAAGATCATCCACATCGACATCGACGCGGCGGAAGTCAACAAGATCCTGCCGGCCGCCGTCTCCATCGTCGCGAAGGCGGAAGGCGTCCTGCCGGAGCTGGCGCGCATCCTTTCCGAACGGAAGGCGGAGCAGTGCGCCGCCACAGAAGGCGCGAAGCGGGAATGGGCGGACAGCGTCGCCGCAGAACGGAAGCAGACCGCCTCCGACAGCTGCGGAAGTCCGGCGGAAGGCGGAAAGCGCACGGATTTCGCCGGAAGCGCGAACCCGCGGACGTTCATCCGCTCCGTGCCGCAGCTGGCAGAGCGGGCGGGAACGCCGGAAGGAAGCATCATCGTCACGACGGACGTCGGACAGCACCAGATGTGGGCGGCGCAGTATTATCCCGTGAAGCGCCCGCGGACGTTCCTCACGTCAGGCTCGCTCGGCACGATGGGATTCGGACTGCCGGCGGCAATCGGCGCGGCGCTCGCAAACCCCGACAAGCGCGTCGTCTGCTTCAGCGGCGACGGCTCCATCATGATGAACATCCAGGAGCTGGCGACGCTCGCGGAATTGAACCTCGCCGTTACGGTGATTGTCTTTGAGAATGGAACGCTGGGCATGGTCTACCAGCAGCAGAAGTACTTGTTCAACAAGACATACAGCGCGTGCGAATTCCAGGCGTCGCCGGACTTATTGAAGATTGCGGAAGGATTCGGAATTGAAGCCGCCGACGCGGACGCCGACCCCGGCTGGTACAAGCGGGCGTTCGACCCTGAACGCGGCAGGAAGCCGTTCTTCGTCCGCGTCCGGATCGACCCGGAAGAAGACGTCCTGCCGTTCGTTCCCGGCGGCAAGGCGAACATCGACTCCATCCGTTAGACAGGCGGACAGCGGCCGGAAGGACGGCGGCAGGCGGAGGCCTCCGCCGTTCGGCATCGGGCGCGCGCGTTCCGCCGGACGGCGTCCCGAACCGCGCCATGCATACGGCCGCCCGTCATTCGACAGCGATGCTGTTCCCCGTGTACAGGCGGTAGTACCTGCCGCGGAGCTTCATCAGCTCCTCATGGGAGCCGCGCTCGATGATTTCCCCCTGCTCAAGCACGATGATCTCATCGGCGTTCCGCACTGTGGAAAGCCGGTGCGCAATCACAAACACCGTCCTGCCGCGCATAAGGCCGTCCATGCCCCGCTGCACGAGCGCCTCCGTGCGCGTGTCGATGGAGCTTGTCGCCTCGTCCAGAATGAGCACCGGCGGATCCGCGACGGCGGCGCGCGCAATAGCAAGGAGCTGCCGCTGCCCCTGGCTGATGCCGCCGCCGTCGCCTGTGATGACCGTGCCGTATCCATCCGCAAGGTGGCGGATGAACACGTCCGCGTTCGCAAGCTTCGCCGCGTCCCGCACCTGCCTGTCGCTCGCCTCCACATTGCCGTAGCGGATGTTTTCCAAAATCGTCCCCGTGAACAAGTGCGTGTCCTGAAGCACCATGCCCAGCGAGCGGCGCAGATCGTCCTTGGCAATGTCATTGAGCGGAATGCCGTCGTACAAAATCCGTCCCTGCTCAGGAAGCACGTCGTAAAACCGCGCCAGCAGATTGGTAACCGTCGTCTTGCCGCTTCCCGTCGAGCCGACAAGCGCAATCTTCTGCCCCGGCCGTGCGTGGATCGAAATGCCGTGCAGCACGGGCCTGCCGCCCGCATAGCTGAACGACACGTTGTCGAACACCACGTCGCCGCGCATCGGCAGGAGTCGTCCGTCCGCGCCGTCCTTCCACGCCCATGAGCCTGTCCGCCCGAACGCCTGCACCAGCGTTCCGCGCGGCTGTCCGCCGGGCTGCGCCTCTGCTCCGGGACGGACCGCCTCATATGCGTTGACAAGCGAAATCCGCCCTTCGTTCGTCTCCGGAATTTCATCGATGACTGCGAAGATCCGCTCCGCGCCGGCGAGCGCGTTCAAAATGCTGCTGAACAGCTGGCTTATCATCGTCACCGGCTGCCCGAACGAACGCGTGTATTGCAGGAACGCCGCCGCCGTCCCGATGTCCATTCCGCCGGAAATCACGAGGAATGAGCCGGCGATGGCGACCGCCGCGTACAGCACGTGGGAGAGGTTTCCCATCGTCGGGCCGATGATGTTCGCGTATGTGTTCGCGGAAATGCCCGCCGCGCACAGCGCGTCGTTGAGCGCGGCGAAATTCCGTTCCGCCTCTGCCTCGTAATTGAACACCTTGACCACCTTCTGTCCGTCGATCAGCTCTTCGATGTAGCCGTTGACGCGGCCGATGTTCTTCTGCTGCTCGCGGAACGCCGCCGCGCTCTTCTTTCCGATCCTGCTGCCGACAAACAGCATCAGGCAGACGCCCGCCGCCACAATCAGCGAAAGCCGCGGACTGAGGATCAGCATCATCACCGCGACTCCCAGCACCGTCGCCGACGACGACATGAGCTGCGGAAGCGTCTGGCTCAGCATATCGCGCAGCGTGTCCGTATCGTTCGTAAAGCGCGACATCAGCTCGCCGTGGGAATGGGAGTCGAAATACGAAATCGGCAGGGATTCCATCCGGTCGAACAAATCCTTCCGAATCCGATACAAAAGCCGCGTCGAAATAGACAGCATCAGCCGCGCGTTCGCCCATGTCGCAAACGCTCCGGCGGCAAACACGGCGGCAAGCTTCAAAAGCAGCCGGGCGAATGCGGAAAAATCCGGCGACTGCCTTCCAATCAGCGGAACCAGCACGTCGTTCAGCACCGGCTTGATGGCATAGGAACCGGCAATTCCGGCGCCCGCGCTCAAAACGACGCAGACGAACACGGCAATCCACAGCGCCTTGAAGCTGCCAAGATACCGCATGATCCGCAGCACGACCTTCCTTGTATTTTTGGGCTTTGCGACGCCCGTCGTCCTTACTGGCGGCATTTCCTCACACTCCCTGCGCCGGCGGCAAGTCGGCGTCCCCCATGCTTTGCTGAGACTCGTAGACTTCGCGGTAAATCGCGTTTGACGCGAGCAGCTCCTCGTGGGTTCCGGCGCCGTTGATCTCCCCGTCCTCCAGGACGAAAATCACGTCCGCGTCCTGCACGGAGGAAATCCGCTGCGCGATGATGATCTTCGTCGTCTCCGGGCATTCGGCCCGCAGCGCGTCCCGGATGCGCCGTTCCGTCGCCGTATCGACGGCGCTCGTGCTGTCATCCAGAATCAGAATCTTCAGCCGCTTGAGCAGGGCGCGCGCGATGCACAGCCGCTGCTTCTGCCCGCCGGAAAGGTTCACGCCGCCCTGTCCCAGCTCCGTGCCGTACTGCTTGGGAAACGAGCGGATGAAGCCGTCGGCGTCCGCGGCGCGGCAGGCTGCGGCAACCTCTTCGTCCGAAGCGTCCTTCTTCCCCCAGCGCACGTTCCAGCCGATCGTTCCGCTGAACAGCACGTTCTTCTGAAGGACGACCGCAACGCTGTCGCGCAGCGGCTCCAGCGCATAGTTCCGCACGTCCACGCCGCCGACCTTCACGACGCCCGCCGTTACATCATACAGGCGCGGAATCAGCTGCACGAGCGACGACTTCGACGAGCCGGTTCCGCCGATGATGCCGACCATCTGCCCGCTTTCAATATGAAGGCTGATGTTCCGCAGGATGCAGTTGTCAGCGCGCTTCTGATAGCTGAACGAAACATTCTCAAAATCGACCGAACCGTCGCGCACGGAACGCGCCGCTCCCGCCGCGGGGCTTGCGATGTCCGGCTCCTCGTCCAGCACTTCGCAAATCCGGCTGACGGACGCCCGCGACAGGACGAGGTTCACGAACATCATGCCCATCATCATCAGCGAGGTAAGGATCTGCGTCACGTACGTGAGGAAGCTGACCAGCTCGCCCGCCTTCATTGAGCCGAACACGACCATCCTTCCGCCCGTCCAGAAGACGGCAATCAGGGAGCTGTAGATTACAAGCTGCATGATAGGCGACAGCAGGATGACAAGGCGCTCCGCGCGGACCTGCGCCTGCCGGACGGCATCCGCCGCGCCGTTGAACTTTTCGCGCTCGAAGCCGCCGCGCACAAACGCCTTGACGACGCGGATCGCAATCAAATTCTCCTGAACCGTCCGGTTCATCCTGTCGTACTTTGCAAGCATCTCTCCATACCGGGAATAGGCGGCGGAAGCAATCCAGACAATCGCGGCGGCAAGCACGGGAATCGCGACAAGGAATACGAGCGCGAGCCGGCCGTTTATGAAGAACGCCATGACCGTTCCCGCGGCGAGCATGAACGGCGCGCGGAAGAACACGCGGATCAAAAGCTGGTAGATGTTCTGGGTGTTCGTAACGTCCGTCGTAAGGCGCGTCACCAGCGATGCCGTGCTGAAACGATCGACGTTCGCAAATGAAAACCGCTGCACCGCGCCGAACAGCCTGCGCCGCAGGTTCCGCGCAAATCCGAGCGCGGCGACCGCCGCAATGCGCGCGCTCGCCATGCCGAACGCCATCGACACCAGCGCGCAGCACACCATGATTCCGCCGGTCCGGAACACATACTGCACGTCGCGCCCCGCAATCCCCCGGTCAATCAGCAGCGCCATAAAGTACGGAATGATTGTTTCCACAAGAACTTCGCCGACCGCGGCGACCGGCGACAGCAGCGTGCACGCCCAGTACTTCCGCTCGAGGCCCGCCATTATGTTTCTGATGAGACGCATAGTTTAAATATACTGGCGGGCGGATGAATTTGAACACCGCAGGAACTGGAAAACAAAAAATTATGCTTCCGCCCGCCCAGAAAGTCAGCCGTCGAGCGCGACAATCGGATCGCGGTCGGACGACACGAGCATATCGAGAATCGTAAAGAACAGGATTATGATGAGCGGCCCGAGCAGCAGTCCGTTCATGCCGAACATCTTGATGCCGCCGAGGATTGCAAAAAAGATGACGAGCGGATGCACATTGATCCTGTCCTTGAGGAACAGCGGGCGCAGGAAGTTGTCCAGAAAGCTCACGCAGATGCCGCACAAAACCAGGAACAGAATTCCGGCGACAACCGAACGCGACGCGCACAGCGCGATTCCCAGCGGAAACCAGACGAGCGCCGCTCCGAACAGCGGAATGAACGAGGCGAACATAAGCACCACCGAAAAGAGCAGCGCGCCGTCGATGCGGAACACCACCATGATGAGGAACGCGACAAACCCTTGGTACAGCGCGACCAAAATATATCCGCAGAACAAGTGCCGCGTGATTTCCACGAATTTCTTCATGAGCGCCGCCATGTAGTGCGGATCAATCGGCACCGCCTCGCAGAACAGGACCGCCAGATACCGTCCGTCCAAAAAGCAGAAGTACAGCGCAAACACGATGAATATAATGGAAATGATGAAATTTCCGGCGCCGCTGATCAGCGTCGTTCCCATCGCAAGAATCCGCGAGCTGTACTGCTGGATGAACTTGACGGTTTCCGCAAGGATGTCGATGGAATCAAGCTCGATCAAATGGAACGACAGCTTTTCCGTCCAGTACGACAAAAAATGCCCGATTTCCGTCGTCGTGAAGAAATCGGGATTCTGCATGAAGAACGCCTCAGCCGCATGCAGGAAGGCGAGCAGCTGCTGCACCAGCAGGCTGCACACGGCCGAAAGCGGCCCGATAATCACCAGAAGGATTCCGACCGAAAAGCCGCCCGCCAGAATGTGCCGCTTCAGCTCGAACGAGCGCTTCGTACGGTCCAGACGGCGCAGCCACTTCCTATGAAGCGGGCTGATAAGGACATACAAGAAGACCGTCCACAGGATGACTGTGAAAAACGGAAAGAGCATGCACACGACAAGCGCAAACATAAGCGCGAACAGCGCAAAAATAAAGACAGTGTTGAGCGTCCTCCGATTATCCATTCCTCTACTATAAATCGTTTTCCCCTTCAATTCAAGAAATCCGCTTTACAAAATCCGCAGATTCATCATAAAATCCAATTATGAAACACATCACGGAAGTTACCGTCCGCCCGTACGAGTGCGACTCCTACAATCACGTCAACAACGCCGTCTACCTCAACTATTTGGAGCACGCGCGCATGGACTTTCTGCATGCCGCCGGATTCGACTACGACGGCGTCGTCAAGGCGGGCTTCTATCTGTACGTAACCCACATCGACATCTACTACAAGGC
>CAMWPF010000025.1 GCA_947176045.1 uncultured Treponema sp.
ACGCCGGGAGTCCGCCGCCGCCAATACGAGAGAATCCGCCAAAAAGGAATTCGCCGCGAACGTGCGTGCTCTGCGCGTTGAAGCGGCGCGCATTGCAGATTCGTCCGCAGTTTCGGATGGACTGGCGGAAGACGGCGGCGCGTGCGGCGGTGAAAATCCGGCGGAGCCGCTGATTGAAATGCGCGGAGTGAACGTCGGCTGGGACGGCAATCTGGTTCTCAAGGATTTGTCTTGGACGCTGCATAGGAACGAGCATTGGCTGATCCGCGGGCCGAACGGCTCCGGCAAGACGACGTTCCTGGAATTGATAACCGGCGACAATATGCAGGTGTTCTGCAACGACGTCCGACTGTTCGGAAGGCGGCGCGGTTCCGGCGAGACTGTCTGGGACATCCGCCGCCGTCTCGGAATTGTTTCGTACCGCCTTCATGTGGAATACAGGATGCTGGGCGGCTGTCCGTTGCGGGACGTCGTCGTTTCCGGATTCCATGATTCCATCGGCTTGTATGAGGCGCAGTCCGACGTGGAGGCCGCCGCGGCGGAAAAATGGCTTTCGCTGGGCGGATTTGCCGGGCGCTGGGACGAATCGTTCGGCAGCCTGAGCTACGGCGAGCAGCGCGCGGTTCTGATTCTGCGCGCCGCCGTCAAATGTCCGGCCGTCATGATTTTGGACGAGCCGTGCCACGGGCTTGATGAGCAGTTCCGCCGGAAGATTCTGGATTTGCTGGAAATTATTGCTGAAAGCCGCACGACGACGCTGCTTCATGTGACGCACGAGCCGTCCGAAGTCCTGCCCTGCGAGAAGCACATCCTCGAACTGCATCCAGACGAACAGCCGATGTACCGAATTTTGGAATTATAGAACCGCGGCTTTTTATGATTTTGAAATGCAAGGGGAGTTTTCGATGAATAAAATTATAATTGAAAGAAATATGTTTTTTCAGAATATCAGCAGAACGCTCCGGCATTCCGCGGCGGCGGCAGGCATATGCGCCGTTTTGATTTTGGCGGCTGCCTGTTCGACGGCATCTTCTGTCGGAAATATCAAGCTGGCGTACAAGCCCAAAAGCGTGGCGGGCGCTCCGGCCGTGTTCCGCGAAACATGGGGCTGGGTGATGAACGGCCGCGAGTCCGAATTGAATCCCGGCGTTCCGATTACAGACATCGGTTATTTTGCCGCGGAAGTCAATTCGTATGGCGAGTTGGAAGGCGTTCCCGACCGCAAGAAGCTGCGGGGCTATGCCGGGCGCGTGCATCTCGTGCTGGTGTGCGACAGCCGCGCGCTGACGCATTTCGTGCTCGATCCGCAGTTCGGAATTCATGAGAAGATGGTCGCGCAGATTGCGTCCGCCGCGGAGCCGTTCGACGGAATTCAAGTTGACTATGAGCTGATTCCTGGACGCGACGCCAAGAATTTCATGCTGTTCTTGAAGAATCTGGGCGCCGCCGCAAAGAAGGACGGAAAGCTGTTCTCTGTATGCGTGCCCGCGCGCGTAAAGACGATTTCAGACGATGTGTTTCCGTATGCGGACATTGCGCAGATTGCCGACCGCGTGGTCATCATGGCGTACGACGAGCATTGGTCGACGAGCAAGCCGGGCGCCATCGCTTCCGTTGCGTGGTGCGAAAAAATCGTGAATTATGCTGCGGCCGTCGTTCCGAATGAAAAGCTGGTGATGGGACTGCCGTTCTACGGACGCACATGGGCGGATCAGAAGACGGCGCAGGGCTGGTACTTCAGCGGCATGAACCGCATCATGCGCGAGAACGACGCTGGAAAGGTGAAGTATGTGAACGATGTGCCGACCGTCTCAATAGAAATGAACGTCAACGTCGTCGGCTGGTTCGAGGACGCGTACTCCACCGTGCAGAAGCTGCGTCTCTATGAATCGAAAGGCGTCGGCGCGGTTGCGTTCTGGCGCATCGGGCAGGAAGACCCGGAAGTCTGGAACTGGCTTTCCGTGGAATGAAAGGCATGAGCCATGTGAAGAACTGTTCTCCGGAAGGAAGCTGAAGCTGCGTCCTGTAGAAATCGAAGCGGAATGAATTACAGCGTCCTGCGGTGCAGCTCGTAGAGCAGGACGCCCGCCGCGACGCTGACGTTCAGGCTGTCAATTTTTCCGCACGTCGGAATTGAGACGGCGGCGTCGCACTGTTCGGAAAGGAGCCGGGAGATGCCGGAGCCTTCGCTTCCCATGACAAGGACGCGGCGCGGCGCGAAGTCGTATCGTTCTATGCCTGCGCCGCCTGCATCCGCGCCGTAAATCCAGAATCCATTTTCCTTGAGGCGTTGTACGGCGCGTACAAGGTTTGTTACAACTGCCACGGGAACCCACGCGCTCGCGCCCGCGCTGGAACGGGCGATGACTTCGTTGTTGGAGATGTCATTCACGCCGCGCCGTTCCGGCAGAATCACGAGCGCCGCGCCGAACTGGTCGCAGCTCCGCAGGATTGCGCCGACATTGTGCGGATCGGTTACGGAGTCCAGCACGACGACGGTCAACGGCTTTTCCGGCGCCTCCGCGGCGGCGGAAATCCAGCTGTCGAAATCGACGACATTCTGCGCCTTTGCCGCGCCGCCGCTTATGCGGAGGACGATGCCGCGGTGTTCCTGCAATGCAGCCGACTGCCGGCGGAGCATTCCGTCCAGTTCGCGTTCCTCCGCTTTGGCGCAGGCGATGCCATTCTTTTCCGCGGCGGCGAGAATCTTTTTGACGCGCGGACCGGGCTTGCTGTAGAAAATGTGCAGTCCGGCGGCGTCGGATTTTTTTGCCTGCACGATGCGTTCTTCAATTGCATGGAATCCAGTGATATATATTTCCGACATGGTGGTAGTTTGGCGCTTCAATTTTTCCGCAGAACAAAAAAGAAGATGCGCGGCAGCGCACTATTGGCCGCGCTGCTGCTTCAATTCCTTCCGCAGCATTGCTTGTATTTCTTGCCGGAGCCGCAGGGACACGGCTCGTTGCGTCCGATTTTGCGTCCTTCGCGCTTGACGGTCGTCGTAATCAGCGTGCCGGAAACGTACTTCCAGTCGCCGTTGATTTTCTTGAACGCGGCGACTTCGTGATGGACGTCGCGCATCTGCTTCAACGTATATGCCGCGGTGAATTCGACGACGCCTTCGTCGTCTGATTCGCCGCCTTTTTCCGTATTCAAGATGGAAAGACCGTGCCACGTCGAGTTGCGGCTCCAGTCCTCCGTCGCCTTCCGGTCGATGTCCTCGATGCCTTCGCCCTTTTCACACGAATTGATGATGAAGTCGATTCCGCCCGTTACATAGGCGGAATAGCGCGCGCGCATCAAGGCTTCCGCGGTGGCGGCTTTTGCCGTTCCGTTGATGATTGGCTCGCAGCAGTCGGCGTATTTTTTTCCCGAACCGCACGGGCAGCTTTCAATTGTTTCGCTCATGGCTCCACTATACCAAAATCTCCCGCCGTTTGCAATGCGGGCGGCGGCCATAAAAATCCTGCCGTCCGTTCCGCCGTTTGTCATACGCCGCAAATCCCGATATAATGAGCGATATGTCTGATAAGAAGAAAATAGTTGTCGCCGTAACGGGTTCCGACGGCGCGATGGGCGGCGAGGTTGTCGCGCATTTGTTGGATTCGGAGCGGCAGTTTGAGCTTCGGCTGTTTGTGTACGAAAACACGAAGCGGTTCCGGCCGTTCTTCAAGTCGCTTTTGAGGAAGGGCGCGGGGCGGATTGAGCTTGTGCGCGGAGACTTGAAGAACTACGCCGACGTGGAGCGGCTGGTTTCCGGCGCGGACTACGTCGTGCATTGCGGCGCGGTGATTCCGCCCAAGTCCGACCACAATCCTGAGAACACGTGGAACACGAATTTCATCGGAACGAAGAACATCGTTGACGCGGTTGCAAATAGCGGGCGCGCGGATGAAATCAAGCTGGTCCACATTTCCACCGTCGCCGTGTACGGAAACCGCGACTACCATCATCCGTGGGCGCGCATGGGAGACCCGGTGATTTCGAGCGCCTACGATTATTATTCCGCGGCGAAAGTCAAGGGCGAGCGGTACGTTCTGGAAAGCGGACTTCCGCACTGGGTCGTCCTGCGCCAGACGGCGGTGTACCATAAGTATTTCCTTGCGAACAACATGAACGACGGGCTGATGTTCCACACGTGCTGGAACGCGCCGTTCGAGTGGATTACCGACCGTGACAGCGGCCGCATGATTGAGCATCTGGTTGAGCGCGACATGGACGGCCTGCTGGAAGGATTCTGGCAGAACGACTACAACATCGGCGGCGGCGCTCCGTGCCGGGAGACGGGCTACGAAGTGTTCAATTCGGGCTTCGGACTGATGGGCGCGTCGGCGGAAGCGTTTTTCGAGCCGCACTGGAACATTCCGCGCAACTTTCACGGCGTCTGGTACACGGATTCCCACATTTTGGACAAGTGGCTCGGCTACCGCAGCGAGTCGAGCGCGGATTTCTGGAAGCGGATGGCGAAGTCGCTGTGGTACTACAAGCTCGGACGGATTGTGCCTGCGCCGCTGATCCGCAAGCTTGCGATTGAGCGGCTGCTCAAGAACAGCAACGCGCCCATGAACTGGATCCGGCTGGGAAAGAGGGGCAGGATTGACGCGTTCTTCGGCGGCAGGAAGGCGTTTGAGAAGCTGCCGCGGAAGTGGGAGGATTTTCCGCTCCTTGCGAAGAACCGCACGCCGGACGGCGAAATCGACTACGAGGATTTGAAGGACGAGGCGAAGGCGTTCCGCTACCGCCTGCATCACGGCTACGACGAGACGAAGCCGGACGGAGAGCTTTCGATTGACGACATGAGGAGCGCGGCGGAATTCCGCGGAGGCTCGCTTGTTTCCGAACGCATGAAGGCGGGCGCCCTGCATACAAAGCTTGAATGGAAGTGCCACAACGGACACGTGTTCCATGCGACGCCGTTCACGGTTCTGAAGGCAGGATTCTGGTGCCCGGAGTGCTGCGAGGCCGCTCCCTGGGCGTTCGACAAGGCGGCGGCGCGGATTCCGTTCTACGCGCAGATTTGGTACGACACGCATTCCGCGGCGGAGGAAGGCTGCGTCTATCCGTACGATGAGCATGAGGACGATGATATGCTCCGCCCGGTGGAAAAGCTGTGATGAAGAAGGCGGTCATTTATGTCTTCTCCGGCACGGGAAACACGCGCCTTGTCGCCGGATTGTACAAGAACTATCTGTCGGAATACGAGACGTCCGTCGTCGACGTGAACCTTGCTGCGCTCAACGGATTGCGGCGCGCCGCAGAGTCCGGCGGGGCGGAATGTTCCGTTCCACATCCGGCGGAATTTGATTTGATTGGATTCGGCTACCCGGTGCACGGATTCAACGCGCCGAAAATCATGGTGGACTTCGCGCGGCTGCTTCCGGCGGCGGGCGGAAAGGACGCGTTCATCTTCAAGACGAGCGGCGAAGGGCTTTCGTTCAACAATTATTCGTCGCAGAAACTGATTCAGATTTTGGAGCGCAAGGGATTTTCATTTTTGTGCGAGCGCCATTACGTGATGCCGTACAATATGATTTTCCGCCACACGCCCGAAATGGTGAAGAGCGAATACATTTATGCGGACGCGATGGTGCGCCTCAACGCCCGCGAAATTGCGGACGGAATCCGGGAGTCCGTCCATACGAATCCGCTCAAGGCGTGGTTCGTCCCGATTGTAAGAATCGAATGGCTGTACGCGCAGCTGCAAGGGCCGGCGATGCGCGTCGACATGAAGAAGTGCGTCCGCTGCAACAAGTGCGTCCGCGGCTGCCCGCTGGAGAACATTTCGTTTGACGGAACGAAATTCCGTTTCGGAACGAACTGCGCGCTGTGCGTGAAATGCTCGTTCAACTGCCCGACGCGCGCCATCAGCATCGGACTGCTCAACGGCTGGCGTATCAACGGAAGCTACAAAATTAAAGAAACCGCCGCAAATCCAGACGTCGCGTTTCCGTACTTCGGCGGAAACCTGCGCGGCTTGAAGCGCTGGCTGTACTACGGCTACTACCGCCGGTGCGACGAGAAGCTTTCTGCCGCCGGAATAGAACTGCGCGTTCCCGCGCTTCCGAATGCTTCCAGCGGACGGACTGAGCCGCTCGGGGCGGAATCCGCCGCTGGCGTTCAGGACGGCGGGACGTGCTGATGGAGATGCAGGAAGAAGTCCGCCGGATTCGGTGCGGCAGCGGAAACTGCTACCTCGTCTCGAACGGGGAGGATGCGGTTCTTGTCGATACGGCGCGGAAGAAGTATCGGAACAAGATTCTACGCGCGTGCCGTCCGTTCCGCGTTCGCCTGATTGTTTTGACGCACGGACATATCGACCATGTTCAGAACGCGGCGTTCCTTTCGCGGGAGCTTCATGCGCCTGTCGCACTGTCGGAGCGCGATGCGGACTTGCTTCGGGACAATCTGGCGCAGCCGCTGGAAGCGGAAACGCTTTCAGGACGACTGGTTCTTGCCGCATCCGCCGCGCTGCTCCGGTCGATGGATTTCGAGCCGTTCGTTCCCGATGTCTGCCTAGCTGACGGCGATGCGCTGGACGAATACGGAATTTCCGCGCGGATTGTGTTCGTTCCGGGGCATACGGACGGTTCGGTTGCGGTGGACGTCGCGGAACGGCACCTGTTCGTCGGCGACGCGCTCATGAACTTTCTGAGACCGACGGTTTCGCTGCTGTACCATGACAAGTCTGCCATGCTGGAAAGCGCGGAGAAAATCAGCGGGCTTGGCAGCCGGAAGATTTATTTCGGACACGGAAGCCCGGTTCAGAACCGGGAATGGACGCGCCGCTGAACGCAGGAACGTTCCGTTCCGCCGGACGGCGTCCTTGACAGCCGGCGCCTGTTTCTGATATGATAGAAAAATCATGGGGGTGTAGCTCACCTGGCTAGAGCGCTTGCATGGCATGCAAGAGGTAAGGGGTTCAAGTCCCCTCATCTCCATCAAGAACCGCGGAACGGCGGTTCTTTTTTTTGGAGCGCGGCGTTTGTGCGAAGGCGGCGCGGACAGGATTCGAGAGGTATAAAATGAGGAAAGCGGCTTTAGTGTCTGTCATAATCGGCATTTTGTTTTATTCGTGCGGAAAGCCGATTGATGGACATGATGTTACCGATTTCAAGATTTTGAACAATGCGGAAAAAGCTGTAACATTCTCTTTGAACGGAGAAGTGCTGACAGTTGAAAAAAATGCGGAGATGTATGTTTCTGTACCCATGGACAGTTCTGTGGAAATAGAAGAAGCGGTCGAAAACCACCTGGCCTGCACTGTACGCCGTGCGGTATTCCATAATGAACGGTTTTACAATTATATTGAGATAGACGATGTGCCGTCATACAGCTGCATCGCCAGCAATATGTCTTCGTTTGAAATTGAAATCGTGTTTGGAGAAGCCCAAGGCGACCGACTGACAATTCTGCCGATGGAAGAGGATGCCGATTTTACAAGCTATGTGCGGAAGGAGGAAGTGCGGGCAACGTTTGCAGGCTCTGGAACCAACGCAGACGACTATGTGCGTGTTGAATACAAGCCCGTGGAAATCACAGAAAGCTGACCGCCGCACTTGCTGCCGGTTGACGCGGAAGGCGGCGCGGGCGGTTTTGGTGTTGACTTTTTTTCCGCGGCGCTGTATATTGGACGCAATACGACGCGGGGTAGAGCAGTTGGCAGCTCGTCGGGCTCATAACCCGGAGGCCGTTGGTTCAAGTCCAACCCCCGCTATCCGAAAGACCGGTTTTTGCCGGTCTTTTTTATTCGTGCGGAGGGTTTAATACCCCGACGCTTGCGTCGAGGTTGTTGATTTTAGCGGATGCCTGCTGGCTCTGCGCGGATATTCTCTTCCGAACCGCTTAATTTTTCCCTAAAAACTCCGATAAACGAAATATGGTTGTTTTCGTTTTTTTGCTATTGTTTTTATCCAGCGCGTCGAATTTTGTCTTTGCGCGCGATGTGAAGCCGCTTTACAAGCTTCCGGAGCAGGCTGTGGTTTCGAACGAAAAAATCTCCGAGACAAAGGCGTTCCTCGCAGGTTCGAGCCGGGGGTTGTTCAAGATTACGAGCGGAAACAGCGCGCTGCCGTTGTGGACTGACGGAGCTGTCGAACAGATTGTGCGGACGGAGATTCCGTCTGAAGATGGAAAATTTCATGAAGTGTGGTACTTTCGGACAGACAAGGGCATTCTGTTCAGTTCCGATTTGGAGCATTTCGAACTGCGGAATGAAGGGCTTCCCTTTCTGACGCTCAAAAGCTATGACGGCGGGCATACGGAATTCGACAAGCAGGTGCAGGCGCTCAAAGACGTGTGCGTGAATCCGCTCAATTCCATGCAGATTGTAACGGCGACCAAGGACAACGTATACTTGTCGCGGGACGGCGGCAAGAACTGGAAGTCGCTTGGTTCAATGAGCCGCGCGACGTCCGGAATCAAGGCGGTCGCAGTTGCGTCCATGCCGGTCGCGACTTCCGACGGTACGGCGAAGACGGAGCTGGTCGTGTTCATGTCGCATCCGATTTTCGGGTTTTCCTACATCAAGCCGGATGCCGCAAAGCCGTCGTGGGTTGACATTTCCGCCGGGTTCGAGATGATGCCGACGATGGCTTCTTCCGATGAGATTTCCGACATCCTTCCCGTGCTTGTTCCCGATGAGGACGGCGTCCTCAAGACGGAGCTGTACGTTTCGCAGATGTATCTGCCGCGGATCTACAAATTCAATTGGAACGCGAAGCGCGCGGAATGCGTGTACCGCGGCGGCGAGCCGGCAGATTCCATCGATGGAATGACGACGGTGGGCGGCATTCTGATGTACACGACGATAGAAGGCGTCGGCGCGCTCAATATGAACACGTTGGAAAGTCCCGGCATTCCTGAAAAGCTGGAGGAATGGAAGAAAAGCCTTGCCGGCGTTCCTGGATTTTTGAATGCGGCGTGGATTCCGTACAACAAGACCGGCTTCAAGCAGGGCGTCTGCCTGAACGAACTGTGGATGCTGTATCCGGCGAGCCTCAACACGGAATACGGTGCAATTGCGGCGCACAAGAAAAGCCTGTATGTGTCGGCATACCAGTGCCGCCTTCAGTCCGGCATCGACAAATTCAAGAAATTGATAAAAGACAACAATTTGAACAGCCTTGTGATTGACATGAAGGACGACTACGGGCTGCTCCGGTACGATGCGAAGGATCCGCTTGTCTTGGAAAAAGGAAAGATTACGCAGTACGCCGTGAACCTCGACCATTTCGTTGAGGAATTCAAGCAGGACGGCGTGTACTTGATTGCGCGCATCGTCGTATTCAAGGACAGGAACCTAGCGTCGTATGGAAAGTCGAAGTATGCCGTCTGGAACTACAACACCCAGTCGCCGTGGGTTGGAATCAAGGAATACGAGGATGTCATTGATGAGGAGACAGGCGAGGTAACGGATCATCGGGCGCTGTACTATGACGAAAACTGGGTTGATCCGTATTCTCCGGAAGTGTGGGAGTACAACGTGGCGATTGCCAAGGAGCTGATTTCCCGCGGCTTCGACGAAATTCAATTCGACTACATCCGCTTTCCGACCGACGGATTGAACCTGCGCTCCGCGTCATACCGTTGGAAGAGCGACGGCATGGACAAGGAGAGCGCGCTGATTTCATTCTTGCGGTACGCGCGGAAGAACATCGCCGCGCCGCTCGGAATCGATATTTACGGCGCGAACGGCTGGTACCGCAGCGGGACGCGCACCGGGCAGGATGTAGAAATGCTTTCCGAATATGTGGACGTCATCGGCCCGATGTTCTATCCCAGCCATTTCGAGCAGAAATTCTTGAATTACGCGCCGTTTCCCGACCGGCCGTATCGCATTTATTTTTATGGAACATATCGGAACACAGTCATGGCGCGCAACCGCGCGATTGTGCGTCCGTGGGTTCAGGCGTTTTATTTGAATGTAAGCTACGACCGCCAGTATTACAACAGCGACTACGTGCGGAAGGAAATTTTCGGCGTGCGGGATTCCGTGGATCAAGGCTATATGTATTGGAACAATTCAGGCGAGTACGCAACCATTTCCCCTGATGTGTCTGCCGAGGATGCGTATCCCGGCGAAGCGCCGGAGGCGGACGCCCGGTTCCGAAAGCCCGCTATTGGAACGGCCGTCGCGCCGGAATTCATCGACGACGGAATTTCTGTGCTGGATTCGCTATATTACCACGGGCAGAAGCCTCATGCGGTTGCGTCCGAGCCGATTTTTACGCCGCTTCTGAAGGCGAAGACGTATTTTTAATCTGCCGGGCGCAGGGCAGCCCCGCGCCTGCTTCAGGCTGGCTTGAAGCAGGCCGTGGCGGCAGCTGCCTTGTACGGAGCCGTGAAGTTGCGGAAATAGTTCCTGTCGTTGATGAGGCTGATGAAGTCGTCGAACAGGAAGTTCAAGTCCAGCGGGCCGGCGGCGGCTTCCGGGTGGAACTGGACGCTGAACGCAGGAATATCTGTATAGGTGACGCCTTCGCACGTGCCGTCGTTCGTGTTCACGAAGCTGAGGACGGCGCCCTCAGGAAGGCTGGCGTTTTCCACCGCGTAGCCGTGGTTCTGGCTGGAAATGTAGACGCGCCCGCTGGAAAGGTGCTTGACTGGCTGGTTCGCGCCGCGGTGTCCGTATTTGAGCTTTGAAGTCGCCGCGCCGCGCGCCAATGCGAGCAGCTGGTGTCCGAGGCAGATGCCGAAAATCGGAACGCCGCTGGCGCACAGCTTTTTGATTTCTGCGATAATTGTCTGATTTTCCTGCGGATCGCCCGGCCCGTTGGAGAGCATGATTCCGTCCGGCTTGTGGGCGAGGATGGCTTCCGCGGAAGCCGCTCCGGCGACGGTAACGACTTCGACGCCGCGTTTGAGCAGCTCGCGCCGGATG
>CAMWPF010000026.1 GCA_947176045.1 uncultured Treponema sp.
CCCCCGCGGTTGTGTTTAATCACCCCGGGGGGGGCCCTCACTCCGCGGGCCCCCCCCTTCGTTCACCGCCATATCCACCAAAATACGCGCAGCGCCTTATGCGTTCCGCACCATTTCCAAAATCTGCTCTTTCGGCTTTGCGCCGGCAGACTGGGCGACGACCTTTCCGTCCTTGAACACCACAAGGTTCGGAATGCTCATCACCTTGTACTGATTCGCCAAATCAGGCTGCTCGTCCACATTCACCTTGCAGAACGCATATTCAGGATGCTCGTCAGCCAGCTCGTCCACCAACGGGGAGACCATCCGGCACGGTCCGCACCAGCCCGCCCAAAAATCGACAAGAACCGGAACACCGCTGCCAAGCACTTCCTGCTGGAAATTCTCAATCGTAACTGTCTTTGCCGCCATGCTTCATTCCTCCATGATTCAAAATATACACAAAAAAAGCGGAAGCGGCTATAAAAAAGCGGAGCGCGCCGCCCGCAGGATGAACCGCGTCATGACGATTGATTTTTCTTCTGCCGTAGATTATTTTATATATATGAAGATACCGGCAGACGTAATTGTCAGTAAGTTTTTGCGGACATATCCAGACACATTCTCCGCAAAAGAATTCGAAGCGATGCTTTCCCGCATCGGCGTGAAGACAAGCCTCACGGACTGCGAGGAATTCCTTGAAGGCAGCGTGAACGTCTTCGCCCTCGCCGACGGAACATACGCGACGCGCGCCTGCGCCTTCACCGGAGCATACTTCAGCTTCCGTCCGACGCGCAAGGAGATTGACAAGGGCGCGTTCATCGCCGGACACCGCTGCATTCCGTTCGTCGATCCGGACGCCCATTCCTGCAGGCTCACCTTCTTATTCAACGGCGCTCCGCTGCCGCGCGCCGTCATCGAAATCGACAGCAACACGGCGCTTGACCTGTTCGCCTTGTACGGAGAGGAATTTGAAGTCCAATACATCGCCGCCGACCCTGCGAACGCAGGTCTGGATCTGTCCGCGACGGACTTCTCGCTTCCGTCAAAAATAAAGCTTTCCGGCTTTTCCATCGAACCGCTCGTCCGCGACGCCGGCTTCCAATCCGGCGACCGCCTTCTATGCGCCGTCCGCGACTGGGATGCGGGAACCATCGATGTCTCCGTTCTGCCGCACAACGACAGTCCGTTCCAAATGAACGCGCAGGACATGGAGCGAGAGCAGTGGTATTCCGTTCTGGAACAGTGCCTGCTGGAAAGCTTTGACAACGCGGGTCCCCGCGCATCGATAGAAGAGCAGCTGGCATTCGTATTCGCGGACAAGCGCTCGGAATTGTGCGGCATGAACTGCGGCGCCGTCGAAGAGCTGTTCCGGCGTTCAAAAAAAATCGGATTCGAGCCGTTCGGCGTAGAAACGCGGCTGTGGCGCAAAGGAGAGGACGTTCCGGCAGTCGGAACATGGAATTCCTGCGGCGAAGGCATCGCTTCCGGCGCTGAAAATTCCGCGGCGCAGCAGCCGTCCTTAAAGCAGGAGGCGCAGCAGGAAACCGGCGAATCCATCAGGATCCTTGCGGAAGAACAGGCGCCGGACTATCTGGTGGACGCATATTTGAAGGACGCGCTGTACGCCAAGCAGGATGATTTCATCAAAATCCTCCTCAATCTGTATCCGAATTTCTTTCAATTTCCCTCCCACCAGCAAAAGCTCATGTTGTTGCACTTGGAAACCAGACATGGTATACTCGTTCGTGACTACAATCGCTTTGCGGATTTTGATGTCGGCGAAATCCGGCACAAGGCGCTGGAACTGTATTCTGCCGTGAACGAACTTGTCTGTTCAATCGACATGGCAGGCACAAACCTTGCGCATTATCCGCAGCAGCCGCTCGTCATCCTGTCGCAGATTTTCGGACACGTCATGCACATCATCGAAATGATCCAGACTGATCCGGCGTCTGTCATCAGGGAGATGAACGAAGTCACGCTTTCTTTGGAAGGGATGGAATTCAATTTTGAAGAAATCAGCGGACAATTGAAAAGCGCATTGTATGAAGAATCCCAGAACGGGTTCAGCATCATCAAATAAACGGAGAAACATGATGGAAGTCGATATCGCGCAATTCATCCGCAAGGGCGGAATCCATACAGGAATCGAAGGGTCGACACCGGAGGAAGTGCTGAAAAATGCCTGCGCCGTACTGCCGTTCCCCCAGAGCGTCTCGCCGGATGCGTTCTGCAACGCGCTCTGCGCCCGCGAAGAAGTTATGAGCACAGCCATCGGAAACGGAATCATGCTGCCGCACGCCAGCTCTCCGATGCTCAAGGAAGAGGAGGAGCAGCGGATCTACGTCGTCTATCCAAAAACGCCGTTGGACGTCAAGGCGATGGACGGCAGGAAAATCTACGTCATGTTCATTCTGCTGACCCAAAACAGGAATTCCCACCTGAACGTCCTTGCGTCCCTGCAAAAGCTGTTCAGCAGCCAGAATTTCAGAACGCTTTTGGAACACGGCGCGGAAGAATCCGTCCTTCTGGAAGCAGTCAGAAAGGAAACGGCCGAACCGTCCGCGTAGCATCCGCTGCCAGTCGGCAGAACGCGGCCGCATCCGCATCCCATGTATCGGAAAGAATCTATCGGAACCGTCCGGAGCAAGCGTCCGGTTTCAATCAACAGGAGTCACATAATGAACGAAAAAGCAATCAGCGCCGTAGCCGCATCAATCAGAAGCCTTTCGATGGATGCAATCCAAAAGGCGAATTCCGGCCATCCCGGGCTGCCGCTGGGCGCGGCGGAACTTGCGGCGGTCTTGTACGGCGAAATCATGAAGCACAATCCGGCGGACTCAAAATGGGCCGACAGGGACCGGTTCGTCCTTTCCGCCGGACATGGCTCCATGCTGCTGTATTCCATCCTGCATCTCAGCGGATACGATGTTTCAATGGACGACATCAAGTCGTTCCGGCAGGTGCGTTCGCGCTGTCCGGGACACCCGGAATACGGCATGACCGACGGCGTGGAAAACACAAGCGGCCCGCTCGGACAGGGCGTCTCCATGGCGGTCGGCATGGCTGTTGCGGAATCCATGCTCGCCGCGCGGTTCAACACGCCGGAACACACGGTCGTCAATCACTACACCTACTCGCTCGTCGGCGAAGGATGCCTGGAAGAAGGCGTCTCCTCCGAAGCGTGCAGCCTCGCCGGACATTTGAAATTGGGAAAGCTCATCGTCTTCTATGATGAGAACCGCGTCAGCATCGACGGCCCGACGGACATCACGTTCACGGAGGATATCGCCAAACGCTACGAGGCGTACGGCTGGCAGGTGCTGCGCGGCTCCATGTACAATCCGACTGAAATCGTCCGGCTTGCCGAAGAAGCGAAGCGGTGCACTGGAAAGCCGTCCCTCATCATGCTCAAGTCCGTAATCGGATACGGCGCGCCGAAGCAGGGAACGCCGGACGTCCACGGCGCGGCGCTCGGCAGCGACGGCGTGAAGGCGGCGAAACAGACCCTTGGAATCCCGGAAGCAGAAGACTTCTACGTTTTCCCGGAAGCATACAGCTACTTCGCCGAAAAGAAGTCCGCCTTCGCGCAGCGCGAGGCGGACTGGCAGAAAGAATTCGACGCATGGTCGGCTGCAAATCCGAAGCTGCGCGCCATGTGGGACGCGTTCCATTCTGACAAGCCGACAGCGGAAGTGCCGGACGTGCAGTTTCAGGCGGCTGACAAAATGGCGACCCGTGCCGCGGGCGGAAAGATGCTCAACGTCATGGCGGCTCGGTACGGAAACCTCGTCGGCGGTTCGGCTGATCTGGCGGGACCGAACAAGACGGAACTGAAGGACGCGGACGGCGTCTACTCGGCGGAAAACCCGCTCGGCAGGACGATCGAATTCGGCATCCGCGAATTCGCCATGTCCGCAGTCTGCTCCGGCCTCCGGCTGCACGGAGGCCTGCGTCCGTTCTGCGCGACGTTCCTTGTGTTCAGCGACTACCTGCGCCCGCAGCTCCGCGTGGCATCCCTCATGAAGCTGCCGCTCATCTACATCTTCACCCACGACTCCATTTATGTCGGCGAGGACGGCCCGACGCACCAGCCGGTGGAAATGCTGACCGCCCTGCGCGCCATCCCCGGCGTCCATGTGCTCCGTCCGGGAGATGCGCAGGAAACAGCGGCGGCGTGGGAAATCGCGATGGAGTCGAAAGACCATCCCGTCTGCATCACGCTGACCCGGCAGGATGTTCAGGGATATGAAAAGGACGACGCGGACTGGAAGGCTCACATCCGTTCCGGCGCGTACATCGTCAAAAACGGAACGGACGGGACGGCGGCACCTGACATCACAATCCTCGCCTCCGGCTCGGAAGTGTCCATGGCGGTGGAGGCGGCGGCGCTCGTTCCTGAGAAGAACATCCGCATCGTGTCCGTCCTTGACTTGAAGCTGTTCGACGGACTGCCGGAAGCCGGCCAGGCAAAGCTCATCGGCGGGGCGGCGCGCGTCATCGCAGCGGAGGCGGGCATCAGCATGGAATGGCGGCCGTACGTCACGGACAGGCGCGACTTGTTCTGCATCGACCGGTTCGGAGAGTCCGGCCCCGCTCAGAAGGTCGCGGAGGACTTGGGCTTCACGGCACAGAAGCTCGCGGAACTGCTCAGGCAGTAGCCGGTGGAAACGGCGGACAGGCGGCGGACGGAGCGGTCCGCCGCTTTTTTATGGTTCAGTCCGGCGCAGTTTCTTCCGAAAAATGAATATGAACACGATTCCAGCAGCAAAACCGATCCTGCCGTCCGTCATGCTCGCGGCCGCCTGCGCCGCCCTGCTCTTTTCCTGCAAGACAGTACCTTCTGGCACACAGGCATCCCGAAGCCTCACCGGAACGCCCGTCTTTTCAGAAGAGACGCTCACCGCATACTTCATGTCGCAGAATCCGTCCGCCGGACGAGCGGAAGTGTCCCGGCTCGCCGCGCTCTACATTGAGGAAGGCGCCATGGAAGGCATCAATTCCGACGTCGCCTTCGCGCAGATGTGCCTCGAAACGGGCTACTTGCGCTTCGGAAACCTTGTGACGCCGGACATGCACAACTACTGTGGGCTGGGAGCCATCGACGCGCAGCATCCCGGCGAGCGCTTCGAGACAGAGCAGCTCGGCGTGCGGGCGCACATCCAGCATCTCCACGCATACGGAACGACGTCTGAGTCCGTCTTGAACAACGCGCTTGTCGACTCACGCTACCGCTATGTCTCGCCGCGCGGAAAGGCTCCGACCGTCTTTGAGCTTGCCGGAACATGGGCGGCCGACCGCCAGTACGGCGAAAAGCTTGACGCCATCCTGACAAAAATGCAGGCCGTCCGCTGACATTCGGAACAGCTGTTTAAAACCGCGCGCCGGCGGGCATCCCTTGGAACGCTTTTCCTCCAGCACAGAACGCGCGCAATTGCGCAAGAGCGCGTTTTATGCTATGCTGTCGCCATATCACTGCACTGCAATCCAGCAAGTGCGCCAGAGGACTTTTGAAATGGCAAACGAAAAAGACAACCACACATGCACGTTGGACAAAATCATCAGCCTGTGCAAGCGGCGCGGTTTTGTATATCAGTCAAGCGAAATTTACGGCGGACAGGCGGGCGCATGGGACTACGGCCCGCTCGGCGTCGATTTGAAGAAGAACATCCAGGCGGCATGGTGGAAGGAAATGACGCAGCTCCATGACGACGTCGTCGGCTTGGACGCAGCAATCTTCATGCACCACACCGCATGGGAGGCGTCCGGCCATGTCGCGCATTTCAGCGACCCGATGATTGACTGCAAGGAATGCTCCTCGCGCTTCCGCGCCGACCAGCTCATCGAAGACTTCTGCGGCTCGCACAACGTCGTCCCGGAAAAGCCGGTCGACACGATGAGCCACGAGGAAATGAAGGCGTTCATCGAAGAAAACGAAGTCGCCTGTCCGACGTGCGGCAAGCGCAACTACACGGACGTCCGCGAATTCAACCTCATGTTCAAGACGCACCTCGGCCCTGTCGCGAACGACACGAGCGTCGTCTACCTGCGGCCGGAAACCTGCCAGGGCATTTTCGTCGACTTCCGCAGCATCGTCCAGTCCAACCGCATGAAGATTCCGTTCGGCGTCGCGCAGGTGGGAAAGTCGTTCCGCAATGAGATCATCTTCAAGAATTTCATCTTCCGCACATGCGAATTCGAGCAGATGGAAATGGAATACTTCTGCAAGCCGGGAACGGACGACGAAATCTTCGAGCGGTGGCGCAAGGACCGCTGGAATTTCTACTTGAAGTACGGCATCAGCGAAAAGAACCTCAACTGGCACCACCACGACAAGCTCGCGCATTACGCGAAGGACGCCTACGACATCCAGTACCGCTTCCCAATCGGATTCGAGGAAATTGAAGGCATCCACAACCGCACGGACTTCGACTTGTCGCAGCACACGAAGTACAGCGGCAAGGATATGTCCTATGTCGATCAGGACGACAACAACAACCGCTACACGCCGTACGTCATCGAAACCTCAGCAGGACTCAACCGCAATATGCTCATGTTCCTCTGCGAAGCATACGAAGAGGAAAACGTCGCGACAGATGGCACGGAAGACTATCGGACAGTGCTGCATCTGCATCCGAAGCTCGCGCCGATCACCGTCGCCGTGCTTCCCATCATGAAGAAGGACGGGCTTGCGGAGCTTGCGAAGGAAATCCAGCACGAGCTGAAAGATGACTTCGTCACAGACTACGATCAAAGCGGCACCATCGGCAAGCGCTACCGCCGTCAGGACGAAGTGGGAACGCCGTTCTGCGTTACCATCGACTACCAGACCAAGGAAGACGGCACAGTCACCATCCGCTTCCGCGATTCCATGGAGCAGATCCGCGTCAGCCGCGCCGATCTAATTTCGGAAATCCAAAAGGCCGTCAAGGCATACAAGCAGCCCGAAAAAAAATAGCATGGACTACGTCAGACTTGGAAAATCGAACCTCATGACAAGCCGCGTCGCGATGGGCGCCATGTCTCTGGCAAAGATTGGCGATGCTGACAAAGCCGCGGAACTTGTCCGAAAAGCGTATACCAGGGGAATCAACCTCTTCGACACGGCGCGCACATGTCCCGGATGCGAGCAGATTCTCGGCGACGCGGTGGGCGACATCCGCGCCAGCGTCATGCTGGCGACAAAGACGTCGGCGGAAAGCGGCGCGGAGATTTTCAGCGACGTTGAAACAAGCCTGAACGTCATGCACACCGATTTCATCGACATATATCAATACGAATCCAACCGGTTCCTGCCCGAACCGGACGGCCGGGATGGAGTCTACAACGCGCTGCTCGCCATGAAGTCTGCCGGAAAAATCAGGCACATCGGCATTGCGACGCAGGACTTGGACATCGCCGGGCGAGCCGTCAGAAGCGGGCTGTACGAGACGCTCCAGTTTCCGTTCAGCATGATAAGCGCCGCCAAGACCATAGAGCTGGTCAAGCTGTGCGAACAGAACGACGTCGGCTTTATCGCAATGCAGCCGCTGTGCGGCGGCCTTGTCGAAAACATTCCGCTCGCGTTCGGCTTCCTGCACCAGTATGAAAGCGTCGTTCCGCTGTGGGGCGTCCAGACGGAGCAGGAGCTGGAACAAATCCTGTACTTCAATGAACGTCCGCCCGTCATCGACGAGCAGTTCAAGGCGGACGTCGAACGGCTGCGGCAGTTCTTCAACTGAGGCTCAAAAACCACCGCAGCGTCCTTTTCCAAACGCTAGAAATCCACGTCCGTGTCGTAGTAGCAGCACTTGAGCAGCTTCTCCATCTCCTCCTGCGTCGGCTGGCGCGGATTGGAGCCGGTGCACGCATCGCCGATGGCATTCCTCGCGATGTCCGGCAGGCGCTTCAGGAAGACGTCTTCCGGAACAAAGCCGTTCTCGCACGGATAGCTGTCCGCGCCATACTGCTTGATGCAGTGCGGAATCTTCAAGTCGTCGTTCATCTTGCGCAGATAGCGGATGAGCGCCTCCACCTTCTCGCTGTCAGCCGCAGCCTCATCAGCAATGCCCATATAGTCCACGATGACGCCGTAGCGCTTCTTCGCAGCCGCGTCCTTTGCATTGAAGGCGACGACCTTCGGAAGGTACATGGCGTTCGCGGCGCCGTGGATGATGTGGGCGCCATAATCCGCAAAGGCAGCGCCCGTCTTGTGCGCCATGGAATGGACGATTCCGAGCAGCGCATTCGAGAACGCCATGCCGGCAAGACACTGGGCGTTGTGCATCCGGCCGCGCGCCTCCATGTCGCCGTTGTACGACGGCACCAAGTCCTTCATAATCATCTCAATCGCATGAATCGCAAGCGGATCGGTGAAGTCGCAGTTCGCGGTGGAAACATACGCTTCGACGGCGTGCGTCATGGCGTCCATGCCTGTGTGCGCGACGAGCTTCTGGGGCATCGTCTCCGCCAGCTCAGGATCGACGATGGCGACGTCCGGCGTAATCTCAAAGTCGGCGATCGGATACTTGATGCCCTTGGAATAGTCAGTGATGATGGAGAACGCCGTTACCTCCGTCGCAGTGCCGGACGTTGAGGAAATCGCGCAGAAGCGCGCCTTGCGGCGGAGCGGCGGAATGCCGAAGACCTTGCACATTTCCTCGAACGTAATCTCAGGATATTCATACTTGATCCACATCGCCTTCGCCGCGTCGATCGGGGAGCCGCCGCCGATTGCGACAATCCAGTCCGGCTGGAATTCCTGCATCGCCTGCGCGCCCTTCATGACTGTTTCGACGGACGGATCCGGCTCGATGCCCTCGAACAGCGCCACTTCCATTCCAGCTTCCTTCAAATACGCCGTAACTTTGTCCAAAAAGCCGAACTTCTTCATGCTGCCGCCGCCGACGCAGACAATCGCCTTCTTCCCCTTGAACGACTTGAGCGCCGAAAGCGCGCCCGTTCCATGGTAAACGTCCCTCGGTAAAGTAAATCGAGCCATCACATCCTCCACTGAAATGCTGTTTTCAGCACGGCCGGTTGCTGCGCCGCGCATACGCCCATTATACCACATATTCCCCGCGCGCGCTAAAACTATTTTCCAGCAAAAAAAGCGCGCGCCCGAAGGCGCGCGCAGCACATTGATTCTGACAGGGCGGCATCTGGCGCTTTTTCAAGGAACGCCCTCGCCCTGAACATCTTCAGAACTTGCAGCGGCGGAACACTTCAACTATTTTCAAAGCGACCGCCCGGACTGCCGACGAGGCGGACGCTACTTCATGAGCGCCGCGTATTTTTCCGCAAGGCGCTTTGACTTCTGCGCGGCAAGTCCGCAATAGCGCGCCGGATTCTCAAAGAACGTCGCCGCGTCCGCCACGCCGAGCTTTTCAAGCTGCGCCGTAATCCGGCTGTAGGCGTCCGCGTGCTCCTGCAAGACTTCGAACAGCGTCCTGTCCGACCGTTCCGCCTCCAGCGTGATCTTGCGGATGACTTCGTGGGCGTCGCTGACGCCGGACTCCGCAAGCAGGATGTACGCAGGCTCGGCAAGGACGCCGCCGCGCACCTTCCCCCCCGCGTCCGCAAGGTTCCTCGCCATATTTTCCTTGTCCGCCTGAAGGCCGGAAACAATCCGCTTCATGCGGTTCACCGCCATCGCAAATCCGGCCGTATAGTCCGCAATGAAGCGCTGGCTCGCCGAATTCGTCAGGTCGCGCTGGTGTTCTGAAATCTGATCCATATAGAACGTCATGACGCGCGGACACATCGCCTTCCAAAGCGACTTCACGTGCTCGCTGTTCCACGGATTGCGCTTCTGCGGCATCGTGCTGGAGCCGACCTGCGTCGCGCTGAAATACTCGAACACCTCGCCGATTTCAGAACGCTGCAAGTTGCGGAGGTCGTCGGCAAGGTTCGCGATGATTCCGAACGCGACGTTGAATTCCAAAAGCAGGCGCAGCAGGTACTCCGGCTCCACCAGCTGGTTTGAATACTCGCTCGGCTCCAAGCCGAGGAACGAAAGGTAGCGCCGCTCCAGCTCCTCAGGATCCTTGACTATCATGCTCGGCCCGTTATATGCGCCGACCGGCCCCGCAAGCTTTCCCTTGAGCTGCTTTGAAAGCTCCTCGATGCGGAGGATCGACTTTCCGAGGCGGCTCACGAATTCCGCAATCGTCCAGCCGAACGTAATCGGAACGGCGTGCTGTCCGTGCGTGCGCCCCACCTGCGGCGTCCCGGCGTCGCGGGCGGCAATCCCGCACAGCTCCAGCTCCAGCGCCTTCAGTTCCGGCAGGACGACCTTCTGCGTCACGTCGCGCATCCGCATGGAAAGCGCGGTGTCCAGAATATCGACGCTCGTCGCGCCCAAGTGGACGAGCGGAGCGATGCCGCCGTCAACCTTGCGCTTGAGGACGTTGACAAGCGCGCGGATGTTGTGCTGCGTCTTCTCCTCTTCCTGATATACTTCCTCCGGGTCTATGTTCCGGGCGATGCCGTCAAGCTCCGCCTCCAGCTCCGGCGTCAGGCTCCCCCTCATGGAAAGGTGCGCCTTCACCAGCGCCGCCTCCGCCATGGCGCAGGAACGCACGGACGCCTCCTCCGAAATGCACGCGGAAAGGCCGTCAAAAACGCTTTTTTCGGAAAGCGAGTACCGATGATCCAAACACGAAAGGTTTTCAAAAATGCTGCGAGTTTCCATAGCTGACATTATTGTGCC
>CAMWPF010000027.1 GCA_947176045.1 uncultured Treponema sp.
CTCCTCCTGTCGCTGCGGAAATAAGGCAAGGAGACGTTGATTATCTGCGACGTAACGCGGAACGCTTCGGAAGATCTGCTCAAGATGGCGGATGATTATTTGGACTACCGCGAGATTGTCGCCGAAGACGAAAGCGATGATGACGATGACGACGAAGGAAAGTCCGGCGGCGCGAAGGCGGCGAAGAAGGCCGAGCCGAAAATGTCCAAGCAGCAGGCGTTCGAGCTGTTCGAGGAGGCCGTGCGGATGCTCGGCAAGACGAAGAATCTTCCCGCGCCCATCAGCACCGTCAAGGTTCGGATGAAGCTTTTGAACGCGGCGTTTGACGAGCGGCGGCTCGGATTCCGCAACTGGAAGACGTTTGTCGGCACCGCCGTGAAGAAGACGCACGTGCGCTATGCCGGAATCGACGAGGCGAACCTGACGCTTGACGGAACCGCCGCCGAGCGCAAGCCGGAAGTGTTCACGGCGCTCCTGACGATTCTGCCGCCTGCATCCGGCGGGGAGGATTCCGGCTGGATCCGCTTCGACGAGGTCGCCCAAAAGTTCGACTATAGGAAGTTCGGCTACAAGAAATTCAAGAACCTTGCGCTTGACGCTGAAACGCGCGACTTGATTGAAACGAAGAACAACGGCAACATCTGGCAGATGCGGCAGAAATAGCGGCCTGCGGCGGGCGTCCGCGGGCGCGTCAGGATTCTGCGGAGCGTCCGCGCTCCGCGCCTTCCTTTGAATAGACGCAGCCGCAGTACTGCTGGCGGTACAGTCCGTATTCCCGGCTCAAGGCGAGGCTCCGCTGGAAGCCGCCGTTTTTCTTGAAGTCGGACGGAAGAAAGCGCGGCGCGCCGGGCGCAATGGTGGTGAGCGCGGCGCCGATGTCGTTGATTTTTTCGGCATCTTTGAAAGGGCTGATGGAGAGCGTCGTCGTGAACCACTGGAATCCGTTTTCGGCGGCGTATTGGTACGCGCGGCGGAGGCGGAATTCGTAGCAGCGGCGGCATCGTTCGCCTTTTTCCGGGTCGGCGGCGCGCTCCGGCGATTCGGCGGTGCCGACAGCATCGTAAAATTCCTGCGGATTGTACGGCGCGGACACGAGCCGGACGCCGCCTTCAACGGCGGGCGCGAACCGCGGCAGGAAGCGCTCCAATTCCACGAGGCGGCGCGCGTATTCTTCCGGCGGATAGATGTTCGGATTGTAGTAAAGAATTGTGATTGCGAAATGCTCCGCAAGATATTCAATGACATAGGACGAACAGGGCGCGCAGCAGGCGTGCAGGAGCAGCGACGGCTTTTTTCGGGGCGTCGGCGCGGCGTCCTGTTCCTGCGTCCGGGCGTGCTGGAGCTGCCCGATGACGGCGTCCAGCTGCTTCTGATAGTTTTTCTTTTGCGCGCGCGGAACGCCGCGTTCCTGTTCCATCGTCCTTCGTCCGAAGCCGGAGAAAGTCAGATTTCTTCCAAATCGATTTCTCCGGCGACGCACGGCACGGAAATCGACCAGTTTTCCAGAATCTGCGGATGCACTTCTCCGAAGACGCCGATTTTTTTGCCGCCCGCAAGGATTGCCGCCTGCCGTCCCGGAATGAACCGCGGGTCGTCGTTTTCCGCAACTTCATACGCGAGATCCAGAAAGTACAGGAGCGACGAAACGTCTCCGGCGGCCATGTTGAAGTTGGCGTTCGCGGCCGCTGTCAGAAAGCCGAGGTTCTGGCGCGTCCGGGTGCCGGTATTTTCCTCTTGGCACAAATAGGCGACTTTTCCGATTTCAAAAATCTTGTGCGGATACATCGCGCCGGCGGACTTGCTTTCCGCGCGCAGGAGCGACGAAATGATTTCCGGGCGGATGAACTGGTAGTTTTCGCTCATCGGATTTGCGATTTCGATGACGCCCGCCGCGTCGATGTTCATGTTTTCGATGTAGTCGCGGCGGCTTCCGACGTAGTTGAAAATCATTTCCTGATAGCCGAGACCGACCATCAGCGTCTTCGCCTTGCGGCTCAGCTCCGTAATCGGCAGGAGCCGTCCGATGGTGAAGTCCGACGGCTGTTCCGGCGCGAAATTCTCAAGTCCGGCGCCAATCATGACGTCTTCGATGATGTCGACTTCATGCAGGAAGTCGTTCCGATACGGCGCGGGGCTTAGGACGAATTCCACGTCGTCCGTTCCATCGGCGGAAATGCTCCGCGTTTCGACCGTGCTGCCCATCCGCAGGAGGGCGCCGCGCGCCTCGTCTTCGCTGAAATGCACGCCGAGGAGCTTGTTGATGCGGGAGAGCGTCGTCCGCGTCGTCGGCTGGAAGTAGAACGGCGCGACGACGTCCTTTCCGAGGCCGGTTTCATACGGATGCCTCACCATGACCGGCTCGATTTCGTAGCCGCAGTCCGCAAAGTCGCAGGCGACGATGTTCGCCGACAGCATCAGGTTTTCCATATTGTCGCCGGTCAGCTCCACCATCAGTCCGCTGTCGCCCACCTGCACGGCGCCGAGCGTCGCGCTGTTGATGATCGGCGCCATCGACATGGCTTCGCCTTTTGCGTCGGAAAGGAGCGGAAATCGCTTCATGTCCTTGAGAATCCAGCCGTATTCCTTTCCCTTCGGATGGTCGCTCAGAATCTGGCGGCACGTCATCGGCTCCGTGCATTGCAGCGGCACAAAGCTGGTTTTGTCGGGATCGACGGCGTGGTAGCGCACCGGGAATTGAATCTGGGCGGCGCGGTAGACGCCCATCGAAATGGACTTGCGCTTGCGCCCGAAATTCCACGCGAGCTTTTCCTGCGTCTGGATGATGTCGAGGAGCATCGGCTCGTCAATCGGCTTGCCGGAAATCACAAAGGCGACCATGTACGGACGGATGTCCTTGAGTTCGGGGTCGACGACTGCGATTCTTCCCTTGCAGTCCTTGATGTTTCCCGGCCGCGACAAGAACCGGCTGTAATCGACAGTCTTTCCGCCGTCATGCAGGCGCAGCTGCCGCGCGACGCCGTTCGTCGACCACAAGTCCGGGCGGTTCGTGTCGTTCAGTTCGATTTTGATGACGCGCTTGTCCGCCGGAAGCGTTTCGTCCGGCTTTTCGTCAAGCTCCGCCTTCGCGCAGGTCAGTTTTTTTTCGAGCGTGCCGTAGTCGTATGTTTTTTCAAGAAGATTGAAGAACAGCGTTTCGTTCACTTCGATTTTTGGCATTTTTTCCTCTGGAATCGATTTTCAATAGATTGTTCCATTATAGTTCATTGCGGAGAATATTGCAATTCTGCGGACTGGCGGCGACTCCGCGGCGGGTTACGCGCCCGCGGCGAATGCAGCCTTCATTTCAAAGACGGTGCGCCCGCCTTCCGCGATGTTCACGAAGAACGCGCCGTCCTGCTGCGCCTTCAGAACGCGGAGCAGCTGCCCTTCCGTGCTTTCGCCGGTGTAGTGGACTTCGAGCAGCTCCGGCTCGCGGCCGCGCAGGAACGAATCGGGAAACGCGCTCAGGGCGAGCTTAATGTATTCGTTGTTGTTCATGTGTCCCGACATATCGATGTTCTGCGAGCGGACGGGCTGCGTGAATGCTTCTGAAAAATCCGCCTGCGGAACGGCGAAGCGCTCGAACGGCTCGGAGAATTCCGCGCCGGGAAATCCGTCCTTCGGATAGGGCAGCGACGCGAGCCGGACCGGGCGGTGCGTCTCCTTGTCGAGGACGCACGCCTCTTGATTCGCGAACAGGAAGGGGATTCCGTCCTTGCTGAGGACGGTGTTCACGTTCGTCTTGAAGCCTGCGTTGCTGACCGGGAACGTCCTCGCGGAAATCGTGTCGCGCCAGTTCGGGCGTCCGGCGAACCGGAACCGCGCCTTCGTGAACACCCAGAACACGTTCAAGTCGAGATAGCGCACGCCGTCGCAGCCAAGCATGTCGAAGCAGTCGGTGAGATTGTCCTGTACGAGCAGCGCCGCCTGCGCGATTCCCAATTTCACCGAACTGTCGATGAACGCCGATGAAATTTCGCGTTCTGATTCAAAAATCAAGCCAGCCATTTCAAACTCCTGCCGCTAAACGGCAGCCTTCATCATAAACCGAAACGATGAAAACTGCAAAGGCGCGCGGCTTTGCCAAGGGCGCGTTTTCTGATAGAATCGGCGTGAGGCGCGGCTGGCGCGGGCGCTGTGAGGATCGATGGAATGAAGAACATACACGTGGCGGCCGCCGTCATCGTGCGCGCGGACGGAAACGGCGGAAGGCGCATTTTCGCGACGCAGCGCGGCTACGGCGAATTCAAGGGCTGGTGGGAATTTCCGGGCGGCAAAGTGGAAGCTGGAGAGACGGCTGAATCCGCCGTGGTGCGGGAAGTCCGCGAAGAGCTTGCAACGGAAATTTCCGTCGGGGAAAGGCTGCCGGCCGTCGAATACGATTATCCCGATTTTCATCTGACGATGGACTGCTTCATGTGTACGGTGAGGAGCGGAAGCCTGGAACTGCTGGAGCATGAGGATTCCCGATGGCTTTCCGCCGGAGAATTGGACGACGTCAAATGGCTTCCCGCCGACCGCGGCATCATGGCGCTGCTGCGGGAGAAGATTGCGCCAGTTCCGCCGGAATCGCGGCAGGAGGAAGCATGAATGCGCCGGCCGCCTTCATCTGCCTGTTGCTGCTGTTCCCGGCGGGAGCCGGACGGCGCGTTTCGGCGCAGGAGCAGGCGCCGCTCCGCCACAATCCGTGGGAATTGATACTCTACCGCCCGGAAGACGCGGACGGCATGAACGAAGTGCGGTGCTGGCTCAGAATTGAGGACGAAGATGGAAACGACGTAACGTACAGCGCCGCGAAGGCGACCTACGAATGGATTTCAATTCCCGGCGTCGTGAACCAGTACGAGCGGACGTATTATCTTTCCGGCGGAATGGCGATGCACCTTCTGCTGAAAGGCGGCGCATACACAATCAGCTTTTACACGCCCGCCGACAAGCAGTTCGGCGCGGATGTCCAGAACGGCGGGCAGTGGGAGTCGAACCGCTTTTCCTACGACACGCGGAATCCCGCCAAAGTGATTTTTGTCAGTCCGACGGCGGACGGGAATGGATTCTACAACGGCGGCTGGCACATCGACTATCGTGCGCCGCGGTTCTGGCGGTTCACCCAGCCGAAGCGGACTGACTGAGCGGCCGGGCGGACAGTCGCGCTGATTTCGGACGCGCCGCATCCGAAATCAGCGTACAGCTCAAAGCTTCATTCCGCCTGCGAGCGATTCTACGGAGACAGTTTTCGTGAGGAATTTTCCGCTCCTCTTCCATCCGCTGGAAGAAACCGCAGTTCCCGCCGGAACTGCGAGCGTGAATGCTTCCGGGAGGAATTCCGCCGCGCCGCGCGCCGTTGCAGAAAGCGTCATTCCGTCCAGCGCAAATTCGATTTCCGCGAACGCGCCGTCTTTGTACCGCTCCGTCTCCCCGTCGTCGTTGTAAAAGACGAACGAATTGCTTGCGCCTTCGGCAGGCGCGAGAAACAGGCAGTCCGCTCCGCCGTATGCCGCCGGAATGATGGCGCCCTCCCGGATATAGACCGGGATTGTCTCCAGCTCCGATGTGACGGAAACCGCGCGTCCGCTTCCTGCGTCAATCCGCCGCAGCGTCTCGAAGTCGTACCAGCCGCCCGCCGGAAGCCAGACTGATTTTTCGCCTTCGACGCTGATTTCCCTGACGACGGGCGCGACGAGGAGCGAGTCGCCGAACAAGTACTGCGAGGCGATGAATTCCTGCGGAATGTCCTCTGCGCCGTCCGCATAGAACATCGGGCGCATCATCGGCACGCCGCCCATCGTCTGGCGCGCCGTCGAATAAATGTACGGAAGCAGCGCCATCCGGGTATCGATGTACTTCGAGACAATCGCCGTCTCCTTGTCGGTGAAAATCCACGGTTCGCGTCCGCCTGTTCCGTGGGCGCGGTAGACCGGCGTGAACGCGCCGAACTGCTGCCAGCGGACGAACAGTTCGGGATAGGTTTCCGCCTGCGTGAAGCCGCCGACGTCGCTTCCCCAGTACGGCAGCCCGCTCAGCCCCGCGTTGATTCCGAAGGCGAGCTGATTCGCGAGCGCGGTCCATGAGACGGCGACGTCGCCCGACCAGACCGAGACGTTGAATTTTCCGATTCCCGTATAGCCGGAGCGCGACATCAGGAACAGGCGGCGGTCAGGATTGTGCTGCTTGACGCCTTCGTAAATCGCCTTCGACCAGTAATAATTGTAGTAGTTGTGGAAGTCCTGCTCGGCGTATTTTCCGTAGCGGACTGCCGCCGGAGCGCCTTCTGGCTCGCCCAAATCAGTCCAAAAGCCGTCGATTCCCGAATCGAGCATCGCGGCGTATTTCTTTCCAAGGAATGCGGGCGCCTTTTTGGCGAGCGGGTTCAGCAGTCCGCCCTCCTTGTCGCCGAGGCACCACCAGTCGCGCCACAGCTCCGGCGCTCCCGACTTTCCTGCGCAGAGCAGCCCCGATTTTTTCAGCTCGTCGAAATTCTGGGAGGAAACGGAAAAGAACGGCTCCGTGATGGTGACGAGCTTGACGCCGTTTTCTTCCAAATAGCGGTCAAGCTCCTTCGGTTCTGGAAATTCCGGGCTTGTCCAGAAAATGTCGCCCATCTTTTCAAACCAATAGAGATCCAGGACGACTGCCGAAAGCGGAATGTTCCGGCGGCGGAATTCATCAACCAAATCGACGACTTCCTGCTGCGACTTGTAGCCGTACTTCGACTGGATGTAGCCGAACGCCCAGCGCGGCAGGAGGCAGGAAACGCCCGTCTCCTCGTAGAACCGCGCGACGCCTTCCTGCGGCGACGCGTCCTGCCGGACGAACGACTCGATGCGCTTGTATTCGCTGCGGTAGACTTGCGCGTCCGCGCCGTCCTGAAAATAGATTTTGTCGCGTCCGTTCGCGTTGTAGTAGACGCTTGCCGCCGTGTCCGTAACATAAAACGGAATGAAGAGGAACGCGTGGTCGCCGTGCCGCGAAACGTTGTAGATTGTGAATGACTGGTTGCGCAGGCTGACGGAGCGCGACGCTTCGCCGAAGCCGTAGAATTCCTCCGCCGTGTCCCATGTGCGGATTTCGCGCAGGAGCGTTTTTTCCTCGCTGAATTTCGCCGTGTACATCGGCTCGCCGCCGTAGGAAAGGGCGTAGCCGTCCTCAGTGACGGCGACCGTGTAGTTCCGCCAGCTGTACGTTCCGTCGGGATTTTTTACGAAATCCTGCCTTGCGGCGGGACGCTTCAATTCAAGCTCCTGGACGGGCGCGGACGCCTTCTTTCCGCGCGCCTCGAATCGGACGGAACCGTCCTCGCACCCTTCAAAAACCAGCGAAATTCCGCTGGCGAACTTCAGCTTTGTCGCCGCCTCCGCAGAAAGCAGGAAGGACAGGACGAAAGTCAGACAGCATATCCGTCGTTTCACACCAATCATGTCAGCTCCTTGAAGAATTCCGGCAGAACGCGCGGCACCTTCCGAACTCCATGATATAAAAGATTCGCCCTTTGTTTAAGTGCCGGACGGCGCATCCGATTACGGGCGGTATTTTTTGACAAGCCGGTACAAGTCCGTGAGCTCGACGCGCAGGTCGTGGATGTGCTTGATGATGGCGGCGTTTTCATTGACGGCGTCGCTTTCCGCTATCATTTGGTCGCGCGCGCCTTCAATGGTGAATTTCTTTTCGTAAATCAAATAGCGGAGGCGCATCACAAGTTCAAGCTCGCGCTGGGTGTAGATGCGCCGCCCGCTGATGTCCTTCTGCGGCGCGAATCCGGGGATGACGTCCTCCCAGTAGCGCAGGACGTGCGCCTTGACGCCTGTCAGTTCTTCTATTTCGCCGATGGAATACATTACGGATTCTGCCTGTCCTCCCACTTCTGCCGGCTCGCCTTCATTTCCAGCTGGATGGGAATGTTCTCGAATCCCAAATCCTCCCGGATGCGGTTCTTCAGGAACGTCATATACGTTTCCGGGACGACTTCGGGGCGCGTCGCAAAAATCAGGAACGAGACGGGATTGACGCCCGTCTGAACCATGTAGCGGATTTTGAAATGCGCCGTCCGGCTCGCCGGAGGCGGATAGCGCGCGAGCCAGTCGTTCAGCGCCATGTTCAGCGCCGCCGTTTCGATTTTTCGGGTCAGCTGGCCGTGCACTTGGAGCGCCGTGTTCAAAAGCTCCTTGATTCCCTTGCCTTCCAGCGCGGAAGTCGCGACAATCGGCGCGAATTCCATCTGCCCGAACATGATGTTGATGTTCTCCTTGTAGGCGCGGAGCGTCTTTCTGTCCTGCTCCTGCGTGTCCCACTTGTTCAGGACGAAGATGATTCCGCGGCCGCGCTCGAACGCAAGCCGGCAGATCTTCTTGTCCTGCTCCGCAAGCCCTTCCTGCGCGTCCACCAGCAGGAACGCGATGTCGCAATGGTCGAGTGTCTTGATTGCGCGGTTCACCGAATAATATTCGACGTTCTCCTTGACCTTCGCCTTGCGCCGGATTCCCGCCGTGTCGAGGACGACGAACTGCCTGCCGCCGTATCCGAACTCTCCTTCCACGGTGTCGCGGGTCGTTCCGGCATAGTCGCTTACGATTGACGCGCCGGAATGGGTGAGCCGGTTTGAGAGCGTCGATTTTCCTGTGTTCGGCTTGCCCAGAATCGCGATGCGGATCGGCTCGCTGCCGTCGATTTCGCGGACGTGGGAGAAGTCCAGCCGCGAGACGAGGCATTCGGCGAGGGCGCTGATTCTGTCGCCGTGCTGCGCGGAAATCAGGAACAAGTCCCGGAATCCGAACTGGGCGTAGTTCCAGGCGGCACCTTCATCCTTGCCGCCTTCCGTCTTGTTCACGGCGGCAATCACTTTGTTCCAGTGCGGCCGCAGGAGCCGGATGAATTCCTCGTCCTCGCCGGTAATCTGTCCGGCTTCCAGAAGCAGGATGATTTGATCCGCCTGCGCAATCATTTCGAGCGAACGTTCCGCGACAAGCCCGTCGAGGACGGCCTCCATCGTTCCGGGCGTGCGCTGCAGCTTGTAGCCGCCGGTGTCGACGAGGCGCACCGGCTTTCCGTTGATGTACGCCGTTCCTTCGACCGGGTCGCGGGTGACGCCCGGCGTCGGATCGACGATCGCAATCCTCCGCTGCATGAACCGGTTGAAGAGCGTTGACTTTCCGACGTTCGGACGCCCGGCGATGACGACGAGCGGAAGCCCTTCAAATTTCTGCTCCGTCTGTCCGAGCGCCGCTTCCTGTTCCGGCTGCTCCGCCGGATTTTCCATTGGCCTTCCGGCTTCCTTCGGGCGGGAAAAGTCAGGCTTTTGTTTTTTTTTCATTCTGCACCACCGTTTTTATATGTTCGATTTGGATGTTCCGAATTTTCGCTTTCCGCCGCGTCCCGTTCATGTCCGGGCGGATTTTTCTGCGGCCAGTTTCTGCATTTCCGCGAGGGAGACTTTGGAAATCCGCCGCTTGATTTTCGTAATGCTTTTCGGACTCATGCTCAGGCTGCGGATTCCCATGCCGCCGAGGACAAGGACGCTTTCATCGCGCCCCGCCATTTCGCCGCAGACTGAAACGGGAATGCCGTGCGCTTGCGCGCTTTGAATCGTCATCGCAATCAGCTTGAGGACGGCAGGATGGAATTCGTCGTACATTTCCGAAACGTTGACGTTCTCCCGGTCGATGCAGAGCGTGTACTGCGTGAGGTCGTTCGTTCCCAGCGAAAAAAAGTCGCACAGCTCCGCGAATTCGTCGGCGCAGAGCGCGGCGGCGGCGGTTTCAATCATGATTCCAATCGGAACGTCCGCCTTGAACGGAATGCGTTCCGCCGCAAGCTCCTCCCGGACGGCGGCCGCAAGGGCGAGGCACTGCCGGATTTGTTCCGCCGACGTAATCAGCGGGAGCATGATGCGGAGCGTGCCGTGGACGCTGGCGCGGTACAGCGCGCGGAGCTGCGTCCTCAAAAGCTGCGGATAGGCGAGGCAGAGGCGGACGGCGCGCATTCCCATGAGCGGATTTTTTTCCTCGAATGCCGGAATGTCCGCCGAACGGACAAGCTTGTCGCCGCCGACGTCGAGCGTCCTGATGGTGACCGGCCTGCCCTGCATGATTTCCAGGACGCGCCGGTACGCGTCGAACTGCGCGTCCTCGTCGAACGGCGTCCCCGCTTCGTGGGGTGCGGCGTTCGTCCTGCTCATAAAGAGGAATTCCGTGCGGAACAGCCCGATGCCGTCCGCGCCTTCAAAGAGGGCGGTCTCCGCCTCTTCGGGCGAGCCGATGTTCGCGGAAAGCGTGAACGGAACGCCGTCGCTCGTCGTTGCGGGGCGTCCGAGGTATTTCTTGAGGTTTTCGCGCTTTTCCGCTTCCTTCCGAACCTTCTCCCGGTATTCCAACAGCGTCTGCGGCTCCGGCGCGACGACAAGTTCCGCCAGCTCCGTATCGACGATGACCGTCTCGCTGTTCTGGATTTTCCCCTTCATGGCGCCGGCGTTCAGTCCGACGACTGCGGGAATTCCGTAGTTC
>CAMWPF010000028.1 GCA_947176045.1 uncultured Treponema sp.
ATACAGCCCCGCGCCGCCGCAGACGAACAGCGCGGGGCATCCTGCCGCAGAAGCCGCAGCGCGCGCCGCCGCCAGCGACCGAGCCGTCACGCAGCCGTCAGCAGAAAAGCGCGCCGTCCGCGACAGGACGATGTTCAGGCGGTCAGGCAACGGCCGCCCGATCTCCTCATACGTCCGCCGCCCCATCACGACCGCGCCTCCCGTCGTCAGAATGCGGAATCGGCTTCGCTCTCCCGGAATGCTCCACGGAATCCGCCCGTCCTTTCCAAGGACGCGGCCGGCCTTCGTGTATGCGGCGATGATGGCGATGGAGGCCGCGCGGCTCACGCTTCCACTTCGACCAGCGCGCCGGTGGAGGCCGCCGACGCGTAGACGTTCCTGCGGCCGTTGTACGGATTCTGGAACTGCTCCAGCTGTCCGCGGATCTTCACCAGATGGATGCGCAGCAGCTCGCGGTTCCGCTCGTTGCGGGCGAGCACTTCGCCTTGCAGCCGCGCCAAATCCTGCTGGATTTCTGCGACGGACTTTTCCCCGGCGGCGGACGGCAGTTCCACGGCGCGTCCGCACAGCTCCGCCATCGGGACAATCGCCTTCTGAAGGTTCGCGATGCCGGAAACGACGTCCTGCTCCAAATCCGCGTAGGCGGAAATCGCCGCTACATCCTCGTTGTCAATCGACGACTCCTGCTTCTCCAGAATGTCCAAGTATTCTCGGAATTTCCGGCGCTGCATTTCCAAAAGCGAGCGGAGGCGGCGCAGGACCGCAACCCGCTCGTTCAATTCTTGTTCTGAAACAGCTTCCATAAAATCACTCCTTACTATATATGAATATACGAAATCAGCCTTCAATGTTCAGCGCCGACTGCATGACCGCGGCCGGCGCGTTCGCCGTGCTGTTCGCGGCAGACTTCCACGCGGCAAGCAGCTCCTCCAGCATATTCTGCACGAATTCAATCTTCTTCCGGTCGTGCGCGATGCTCGCGCCCATCAGCTCGCTGTTGAAGTAGACGTACAGCGACATGAGGTTCTTTGAAATATCGCCGCCCCTCTCCATATCCAAGGAGACTTGCAGCTCCGTGATGATCGACTGCGCCTTTTGAATGAGGCCGCCGAACTTCTCAATGTCGGCGGTCTTGATTTTGCCGTCAAGGTCAAAAAGTCCGGCGGCGTTCTTGAGGTTCTTTACAGCCGCCTCGTACAGCATGACGACCAGCCGCCCTTGGCTCGCCGTCTTGATGCTCGCATTGTGATATGCCGTGTATGCCTGATTGTATCCCATTCCATACCTCCCGCGGGAAATCATAGATATACACAATCAGTATCGGCGCGCAGGAAAAAAACTTTACAAAAAAAGTATTACGTATCGACAAACCGAAAAATAATGCGTATATTTAAATTCGAGGTCATATTGATGAGCGACAATGAAAACAAAACCCCGCAAAAAAACGGTTCCGACGACCGCGATCCGTACAATTTCTTCAAATTCGCCGGTCCGGAAGAACCTGATGCAAAAAACAACAGGAACGGCAGGAAGCGTTTTCCGTTCTGGGGGGTGATGCTCATAATCCTTGCACTGCTCGCGGCCGCAGACTTCCTGTTCATGGGCAGGCAGGACAATCTGATCGACTTTTCGGACTTCAAGAACAAAATTGAAAGCGGCGAAATCGTGTCCGTTGAAATCGGCGACACGTATTTCGTCGGATACGGCCCGATAGTGGAAGCCGAGGCGGACGGCGGCGAGGCGAAAGGAATTTCACTGTTCACACCAGCTCCGTCAAAGACGCGCAAATCATACAAGACCGTCGGCGTCCTCATGGCGAGCTTCATCGAACAGCTCGACGAGCAGGGAATCGACTACAAGTTCGTCGCAAAATCGAACAACTACCTGTTCCAGCTGCTCCTGAACCTCATCGTTCCGTTCGGACTGATCTTCCTCCTGTACTTCTTCCTGTTCCGGCGGATGAACGGCGGCGCGGGCGGCATGGGAAGCATCTTCGGCGCCGGACAGTCCCGCGCGAAGGCAGTCGAGGAAGGCATGGTGAAGACGCGCTTCGCCGATGTCGCCGGCGTGGACGAGGCGAAGGAAGAGCTTGTGGAAGTCGTCGACTTCCTGAAGCAGCCGAAAAAATACACGGACATCGGCGGAAAGATTCCGAAGGGCGTCCTGCTCGTGGGGCCGCCGGGTACAGGAAAGACGCTGCTCGCCCGCGCAGTCGCAGGCGAGGCGGGAGTTCCGTTCTTCCGCATCAGCGGCTCGGACTTTGTCGAAATGTTCGTCGGCGTCGGAGCAAGCCGCGTGCGCGACCTGTTCAAGACGGCGCGGGAAAAGGCGCCGTGCATCATCTTCATCGACGAGCTTGACGCCATCGGAAAAAGCCGCGTGAACACGTTGGGCGGAAACGACGAGCGCGAGCAGACGCTGAACCAGCTGCTCGTGGAGATGGACGGATTCGACAACGAAAAGGGGCTTATCATCCTCGCCGCGACAAACCGCCCGGACATCCTCGATCCGGCGCTCCTCCGCCCCGGCCGCTTCGACCGGCAGGTCGTCGTGGACAGGCCTGACCTCAAGGGGCGCGAGGCAATCCTCAAAATCCATGCGAAGCCGGTGCAGATGGAAAGCGACGTTGACTTCGGCGTCATCGCGCACTCCACGGCGGGATTTTCCGGCGCGGACCTTGCGAACATCGTCAATGAGGCGGCGCTCCTCGCCGTCCGCGCGGGGCGGAAGAAAGTTACCATGCCGGACTTCGACGAGGCGATTGAAAAGACGATGGTCGGCCTCCAGAAGAAGTCCCGCGTCGTGCGCGAGGACGAACGCCGCATCGTCGCCTACCATGAGACGGGGCACGCGCTTGTGGCGGCGTTCACGCCGGGCGCGGATCCCGTCCATAAAATCACCATCATCCCGCGGGGCATGGGCGCGCTCGGCTACACGATGCAGCTTCCTGAAGACGACGCCTTCCTTTCAAGCCGGAAAAAGCTCATCGGCGAAATCGACGTCATGCTCGGCGGCCGCGCGGCGGAGCAGGTCGTCTTTCATGAAATATCAACCGGAGCGGCGAACGACATCCAGCGCGCCACCGACACGGTCCGCAAGATGATCACCGACTACGGCATGAGCGACAAGTTCAAGAACATGACGCTGGGCAAGTCCGGCGCGGGATACCGTTCCGATTCGCCGGAACTTGTCCGCGAATATTCGGAAACAACGCAGCAGTACATCGACGAGGAAATCGCGCGGACAATCAGCGAGCGGTACGATTCCGTCGTGCGGCTGCTCGAAACGCACAAGGAGCTGCTGGAATACATCGCCGGACGCCTTCTGGAAAAGGAGACCATGGACGGCAGGGAATTTGATGAAATCGTAAAGGCCGAAACGCACTGCAAGGAAATTGAAGGCGCCGCCGCAGACGCGCCGGACGGACAGCCGGCCAGCGCCGATCCAAATGCGCCGGGGCAGGAGCCGCAGGCGGACTGACTTGACCGTAACAGGCAACTTTACTAAAATAGTCCGTATGATGAAAAATGTGAAGGTGTTTGCCGCAGGAATGGCCGCCGCCGTCCTCTGCGCTTCAGTTTCCGCGCAAGTCATTACGGCGAGCGCCTATTTCAAGACAATCTCCGAATATTATGCGACTATAAAAGATTACGAGGCGACTGTTGAAATCACCGCCGACGGAGAGGAGATGAGCGGAACCGTTTCGTTCAAGCGCCCGGATTTGCTGCGGATCGACTTCTCCCATCCAGAAAACCAAGTCATCGTCTTCAACGGCGACCTGCTGACCATCTATCTGCCGGGCACCTCAGCCATCTTGCAGCAGTCCGTCCAATCCAACGGCGCCTCGCTCGCAACGCCCCAAGGACTCTCCCTGCTCAGCCGCTATTATACTGTCGCCTACGAAACGGGGCAGGATCCCGTGCCGTTTGAAGCCGGCTCCGACGAGAAGGTCGTGCGGCTCATCCTCCGCCACCGCAATTCGTCCGAAGCGTTCCGCAGCATCCGGCTCGCCGTCAATGCGGAGACACAGCTCATCCGCGAAGTGCAGGCGGTCAATTCAAAAGGCGAGGTGTTCAGATTCAGCTTCATCGACTACAAGTTGAACCAAAACATCAGCGACCAGCGCTTCATCTACGACGCGCCGTCTTCTGCGAACAACTACAACAATTTCCTGTTTTCGGAGTGATATATGGAAAGCTATGGCGAGCTTTTGAAAAATGCCCGGGAAGTCAAAAACCTTGACTTTGACACCGTCGCGCGGGAAACGTCCATCGCGTCGCAGTACCTCGTCGGACTGGAAGAAGAAGATTCATCCGCATTCCCCGGCGAGCCGTATATGCTCGGATTCCTCAGAAATTACGCGGACTACTTGGGATTGGATCCCGAAATGCTCTTCAAGCTGTACCGCAGCAAGAAATTGCAGGAATCTCCAGTTCCCGAAGGACTCATCGTCCGCAAAAAATCCAAGGCGTTCTGGGCGCTCTTGATATTCGGCATTGTGATTGCAGTCGGCCTGCTCGCAGGGCTTGCTGCGTTCTTCATTGTACGGACGAAAAAATCTGCCGACGACGAAGTCATTCTGGACAAGAACGCCGCGGCAAAAAAATACGAGCTGGGAGACCGCGCGTTCAACGGACGCCTGTATGTCGGCGACCAAATCATCTTTCCGGCGGCGGACGGCGACATCATCCTCACAGTCAGCCACACGCTTTCCTCGTTCGGCTTGCAGACGCCGGTGGGAACGCTGCATACGGAGCTAGCGGAAGAGGCCGAGCTTGACATCGATGGGGACGCGGCGCCGGATTTGATTGTCTATGTTTCCGACATTTCCATGACTGATTCAGCGCGCGGCGCGGAAGTCCGATTCCTCAAGCGGACGGACGGCTCCTATTCTGCCGCCGACAGGCAGAACGCCATTCCGCTCGCTTCGGAAATCGCATCCTCCCACAAGCAGGTCGTCATTTTTGAAGACAACCGCGCCTATCCGTTCACCTTGAACGGAACGTTCCGAAAGGAATGCGTGTTCCGCTACAAAATCGACCGGCGGGACTCCATCGAATCCTACTACTCGAACGGCGAAATCATCACGATGACGGCGAACAACGGAATCCGCCTGTGGATGTCGAACTGCAACGCGGTCAAATTCCAAGTCATCGCTGATTCCAAGACGTACGACTTGGAAATCGGAAAGGCAGGCCAAGTGCTTGCCGAAGACATCAAGTGGATCCGGGACACGGACGGAAAATACAAGCTGGTGGTTATCGAACTTGACTAAATTCTTCATCGACCAGCACGGCTGCGCGAAAAACCAAGTGGACGGAGAGCTGTTGATCGAACATCTGCGCTCGGCGGGCATGGAACAGACATTCGACGCAGCTGAGGCGGATTGCATCATCGTCAACTCCTGCGGCTTCATTGAAAGCGCAAAGCAGGAGTCCATCGACGCCGTGTGCGCCGCGAGGAAGGCGTTTCCCGGCGCGAAAATCCTGCTCGCCGGCTGCCTTGCGGAACGGTACGCTCAGACGCTTGCAGACGCGCTGCCTGAAGCAGACGGCATTTTTGGAAACGGAAGCCTTGAACAGATCTGCAGTGCCGTGCGGGAGATGGAGCGCGGCGGACGCCCGGTGCTGGCGCCGCCGCAACGCGGCGTCTGCTGCGGCGAACGGCGGGCGCTGCTGTCCTTCCGCGGCAGCGCCTTTGTCAAGCTCACCGAAGGATGCAGCAACCATTGCAGCTTCTGCGCCATCCCCCTGATACGCGGGGAACTGCGCAGCCGCCGCGCGGACGACATCCTCACAGAAATCCGCACGCTCGTCTCGCAGGGAATCGTGGAACTGAACCTCATCGGGCAGGACGTCGCGGCGTACGGAACAGGCGCGGAAGACGATGTGTTCGGAACCGGGCGCTTTCCGCTGCCGGACAGCGCGGTGGATGGAACAGCCTGCGCCGCGCCGGCGCGCTCCGCGCTGTCCCTGCTTTTGGAGCGCATTTCCGCAATTCCGGGCGACTTCATCGTCCGCCTGCTGTACATCCATCCCGACCACTTCAACAGGGACATCCTGCCGGTCATCCAGCGCGAGCCTCGGATCCTCCACTACTTCGACATTCCGTTCCAGTCGGGGGACGACCGAATCATCCGGGCGATGAACCGGCGCGGCTCCGCGGCGGCATATCAAGCGCTGGTGCAGGACATCCGCGCCGCGCTGCCGGACGCCGTCATCCGGACGACGTTCCTCACTGGATTTCCGGGCGAGACGGAGGATGAGGCGGAACGCTCGCGCGCATTCTTGAGCGCCATCCGCAGCGACTGGTCGGGCTGCTTTCCGTACAGCCGGGAGGAGGACACGCCCGCCTATTCCCTCAAAAAGCGCGTTCCGGCGGCGCCCGCAAAAAGGCGGGCGGAGGCGCTCCGCCGCATTCAAAGCGAAATCACCCGGAGCCGGCTCGCCGGATTCGTCGGAAACGAATACGACATTCTGATTGAAGAAGTCGTCGCCGGAGCGGACGGGCTTGCCATCGGGCGGGCATGGTTCCAGGCGCCGGACGTGGACGGCTCAGTCGTCGTCCGCTATGACCGCGACGACGCCCGGCAGGAAGCGGCGGTGCGCCCCGGACGGTTCGTCCGCGCGAAAGTCGAATCGGCGGGCGATGTCGACTTGGACGCGCTTTTTGTCGCGGACTCTCCGAAAAACGCCGCCGTTCCGCAGTCGCCGCTCGTCTTCGCGCCCGAACAGCAGCGCGGCTGATTCCGTGCGCGGCCTGCCGCCGGCTTTTCCGTGGCAGGAAGTGGAGGGGCGTTCCGAAGCGGAATGGAACCCCGGAAAGTCCGGTGCCCGCAGCGCGGGCAGCCGCCCGAAAAAACGCCTTTATCTTTAATTAAGGAAGATGCCATGGAGCCGGAATACCTTGCAGCTTTGAATCCCGAACAACGCGCCGCCGTCATGCACGGCGGTCCGCCGCTTTTGATTCTCGCCGGAGCCGGTTCGGGAAAGACGCGCGTCATCACGACGAAGATCGCCTACCTGATTCAGGAGCGGGACGTGCGCCCGGAAACGATTCTGGCGGTAACCTTCACGAAGAAGGCGGCGGCGGAAATGCAGGAGCGCGCCGTCGCGCTGGAACCCCGCGCCGAGCGCTCGCAGCTTCGGACGTTCCATTCGTTCGGGGCGTGTTTCCTGCGCCGGTACGCGGAATTCGCGGACCTCGTTCCGTCGTTCACGGTCTATGACGACGACGACGTGAAGGCGCTCCTCTCCGCGGCGGTTCCCGCACTTTCAAAAAAGGAGGCCGCGGAATACGCGCGGCACATCGCGCTCGCGAAGGACTACTGCCTGTCGCCGGACGACGACCTGACGGAAATCGACGCCAGCGGCGCGCTCAATGAAATCTATGAAAAGTCCCAGCGGCGGCTGCTCGCCACGGGAAACGCGGACTTCGGCGACCTCATCATGCGGCCGGCAGCGGTCATGGAGCGGGACGAACGGATCCGGCGGCAGATGCACCGGCGCTTCCGCGTCATCATGGTGGACGAATACCAGGACTCAAACGTCGCCCAGTTCAGGCTCCTGCGGACGCTTTCCGGCGTTGACGAAGAGTCCAGCACATACGTCTGCGTCGTCGGCGACGACGACCAGTCCATCTACAAATTCCGCGGCGCGGAAATCCAGAACATCCTGCGCTTCCCGGAGCAGTTTCCCGGAACGCAGATAATCCGGCTGGAGAGGAACTACCGTTCGACGGGAAGGATCCTCGCCGCGGCGGACGCCGTCGTCAGGAACAACAGCGACCGGCTCGGAAAGACGCTCGTCGCAGAACGGGGGGACGGCGCGGCGCCGGCGCTCGCATTCCTCCCGACGCAGGCGGACGAGGCGGAATTCTGCGCCCGGCTCATTGAAAAATCGGTTTCAAATGCAGAGCGTCCGGCACGGTACAGCGACTGGGCGATCCTGTATCGGACGAACGCGCAGTCCCGCTCGTTCGAGACGGAATTCCTGCACCGGAAAATTCCCTACGTCATCGTCGGCTCGCTGCGCTTCTACGAGCGGGAGGAAGTCAAGGACGCGCTCGCCTGCCTTGCGCTCGTCGCGAACGGCAGGAACGAAGTCGCCTTCCGCCGGATTGCGAACAAGCCCGCCCGCGGCATCGGAAAAAGCTCCTTGGAAAAAATCATCGCGGCGGCAGACGGCGGAGACGGAACGGAAGCGGAAGCCGCCGCCGACTTGATCGACGCGGCGGAGCGGCGCGCGAAGACGCTGCCGTCAAAGGCGGCCGCCGGAACGAGGGAATTCTGCGGCATCATACGGACGCTGCGCGGCATCCTCGCCGGAACGCCTGATCCGGCAGATGAAGAAGTCGAAGCGGACGGCGGCGCGGAAGCAGGAGGCGGCGGGACGTTTGAATCGGACGGGCGGAAGCTTTCAGAATTTGTGCAGGTCATGCTGGAAAAATCAGGGCTGCTGGAATACCATCAGGAGCAGGACAAAGTCGAGGGCACCGCCCGCACGGAAAACATACAGGAGCTTGCAAACAGCGCCGTCTTCTATCCGCTTTCCATGGACGGACTGCTGGCGTTCCTGGACGCCGTCGAACTCGACCAGACGCTCGCTGAAAGGAACGGCGGCGAAGCCGCGGATGCCGTAACGCTCATCACGCTGCACAACACGAAGGGGCTGGAATTTCCGCGCGTCGTCATCACCGGCTTGGAGAACGGCGTCTTTCCGCGGGAAGACAAAGTCGGAAGCGAGCTGGAGGAAGAGCGCCGCCTCTTCTACGTCGGCATCACGCGCGCAAAGGACGAGCTTTACATCACGTCCTGCGCCGACCGCGTCCTGTTCGGGCGGTACGCCCATATGCTTCCGAGCCGCTTCCTGCGGGAGGCGGGCGACGTATTCCGCGTCATCGGAAAGCCCCCTGCGGCATGGACGGGCAGCGCGAACAGCGGTGGAGACGGCGGAAGCGAAAATAGCGGAAAGGCGGACGTCATGGCGCGCTGGCGCGCCGGCACAATCGTGTTCCATGACGATTTCGGCTACGGCTCGGTCGCCTCCTGCAAGAACGTCGACGGAGAGGTGGTCGTCGAAGTCCGCTTTGAAACAGGAACGGCAAAGAAATTCATGCCGGAGTATCAGGCGAAAAGCCTGCTGATAATCAAAGACTGACTGGAACTGTACAGAGCGGAAGGCGGATGCTCCCGCGCCGCGCCAGTTTTCTGCCGAAATTCTATTTACGAGAAGGCGGATTTGGTATACCGTATGAAACATGTACATCCTTGTAATCCGCCAGCTTGCGGTTATGCTGCTGATTGCGGCGGCGGGCTTCGGCGTTTCAAAAGCGTTCCGGTTCGGCGGCGCGGAACAGCAGTTCGCGAGCAAAATCCTGCTCTACTTCATCAATCCGTGCCTCATCATCTCCCAGTTCAACATCGCCTTCGACCCGGTGAAGCTCAAGAACCTCGGCATCATCATCGCGCTCTCCGCCGCAGCGCATCTGGCTATGACCGCCGTGGCACTCCTGTTCATCCGCGGAAAGACAGAATGGGAGCGCTCGCTTGACAGCATCGACAGAACCGCCGTCGTCTTCACAAACTGCGCGTTCATCGGCATTCCGCTCATCGAAGGCGTCCTCGGCGGAAGCGGCGTCTTCTACCTGCTGGGCTACATCGTGTTCTTCAACCTGTACTTGTGGACGTTCGGCTACTGGCTCCTCGGCGGGAGGATCAAAATTGCGCGCGTCATCACAAACCCGAACATCATCGCTGTGCTCGGCGGCATCGCGCTTTTCTGCATTCCCCGTCCGCTGCCGGAACTGGCCGCACGCCCCATCAGCTATATCGGCGCGATGAACGTCGGAATGTCGATGCTCCTGCTGGGAATGCTGTTCGCCGGCTTCAGGCAGACGCCCGCGGAATCAAATGCCGGACGCACGGACGAAGGACGCGAAGGATCGCCGTCCGCACAGCCGGCAGCGGCAAAATTCCGCTTGAAAGACCATCCCTACGTCGGACGCATAGCAAGGCTGTGCATCCTGCGCTGCGTCGTCTGCTCAGCGGTCATGCTCCTCATTACGCTCGGCGCGTTCCGCTTGATTGCGGGCCTCGGCGGCATCAGCGGCACTCCGGCGGAAGCCGAACTGCGGACGCTCTGCTACGTCGTGCTGATTTCCACGCTGTGCCCGGCGGGCATGAGCGTCTCCAGCTTTGCGGTCATCTTCCATAAGAACCAGTCCTACTCAGGACTGCTCATCGTGGCACCAAGCCTTGCGAGCATCCTGACGCTTCCCGCAACCATCGCCATCGCCGAACAGTTCTTCTGATTCAGCCGGTCTGGCAGCCGCAAGCGGCAGATGGGAATTCACGCCGCCGTTCTGCTGGAAGAACGAAGGGGGGGGGCCGGACAAACACGCCCCCCCCCCAGGGAAACCCCCAAGACACCCAAAAAAAACA